>NZ_JARJLT010000007.1 GCF_029335315.1 Pseudomonas citronellolis | reverse complement strand
AAGCTCGCTCCTACGAAGAGCAGGCCCGCACATCGCCACCCCTCATTCGCGCCGCCCGGTCAGCTGGCGGTACAACTGCGGCAGTTGCAGCGGCAGCCGGGCCGGGTCGCGCAGCAGCAGGTAGCCCTGCCGGCCGAACAGGTGCGGCAGGTAGTCCGAGGCTTCGCGGTCGATGGTGATGCAGAACGGCAGCAGCCCGGCGCGGCGCGCCTCCAGCACCGCCTGGCGGGTGTCCTCGACGCCGTAGCGGCCCTCGTAGCGGTCGAGGTCGTTGGGCTTGCCGTCGGTGAGGATCAGCAGCAGCCGCTGGCGCTCGCCGCGCGCCTGCAACAGCCGCGTGGCCTGGCGGATGGCCGCGCCCATGCGCGTGTAGTAGCCCGGCCGGAGGGCGCGGATGCGCCCGCGAACCACATCGCCGTGGCGCTCCTCGAAGGTCTTCAGCTGGGTCAGGCGCACCTGTTGCCGGCGCAGCGAGGAAAAGCCGTAGAGCGCGAAGGGGTCGCCGGCCGCCTGCAACGCTTCGCCGAACAGCAGCAGGCCATCGACGATCAGCTCGATGACCCGGTGGTGGTCGTCCAGGTGCGCGTCGGTGGACATCGACAGGTCGGCCAGCAACAGGCAGGCCAGGTCGCGGCGCGCCTGCCGGCGTTCCCGGTACAGGCCGGTCTCGGCGCAGGCGCCCCGGCGCCGCTCGACGCTGAAGTCGAGCCAGGCCTGCAGGTCCGCCTCGCTGCCCTGGGGCTGGCGGCGCAGCCAGCGCGGTTGCTGGCGCAGGCCGGCGAACTGCCGGCGCAGGCGCCGGGCGATGGGCGCCAGCGCCTCGGGCAGGGCGGCCGGCGCGGCGGCGCGCGGCAGCATCGGCTGCAGGCAGACGTGGTCGGGCAGCAGGCACTGGCGCCGATAGTCCCACTCCGGCAGGCGGATGCCCTCGCCCAGCGGCAGGTCGTCGACGTCCGCCGCCGGCAGGTCGAGGTCCAGGCGCAGGCCGCCGCCCTTGCGCCGGCGCTGGCGGGACAGGCTGAGGTGGTCGAGGTCCTCGGCCACCCGCGCGGCCTCGAGGTCTTCGCTGTCGTCACCGGCGCGGTCCAGCTCGACATGCTCGGACCAGCTGAACAGGTTCTCCAGGCGGAACAGCAGCAGGCCGCCGCGTCCCGGATCCTGCCCGGCGCGTTCGGCGCGTTTGCGGGCGACGCCGTTGCCGGCCTCGCCCGTCGGCCGCTCCGGCTCCTCGCCTTCGAGCAACTCGGCAAGTTGCGGCGTGGCCAGGCGCTGCGCGGGATACAGCCACAACGGCAACGGCCAGGGCGCGCGCTCGCTGCGCGGCAGGCGGGCGACGCTGCCGGGCTCGCGCAGGGCCTGGCGCAACGCGCGCTCCAGCGCCGCCTCGGCCGGCGGCAGCCGGGCCGGGTCCGGGCGCAGCGGCAACAGCGCCTCCACCAACTGCCGGTAGCACGGGCGCAGCAGCGGGTAGCGGCGCAGCACGGCGAGGGTCCAGGCCTGGTTGTCGCCGGCCCAGTGCCGCAACGGCTGGCTGTGCGCGGCGAGCAGCGCCAGCCAGCGGTACAGCTCGCGGTTCAGGGCCGTCTCGGGGTACACCGCGAGGCGGGCCGGCAGGCGCAGGGAGTCCGCGTCGAACCAGGCCACCGGCCATTGCCGGCAGGTGCCGGCGACCTGTTGCAACAGGCTGCGGCGCACCAGCAACTCGCGCGGGCTGGCCGCCTCCAGGCCGACGCCGGCCTCGCCGCCGGTGGCGCGGAACAGCAGCCGCAGGCTGCGCCGGACCTCGTCCAGGCTCACCGCCGCCGCGTCGAAATCCAGGCTGGCGCGGCGGGTGATGAAGCGGTGCCAGAGGCGGCCGAGGCCCTCCTCCGGCTCCAGTTGCAGGCGCATCAGCCGGGCTGCGCGACGCCGACGGCGAGGCGTCCGCGCTGGCGGAAGCTCAGCAGGTAGCAGAGCAGCCCGACGAAGAAGCCGACCCCGGCGAACAGCCGCAGCCAGAAGTACACCTTCAGTTGCTCCACCGTGGCCATGAACGGCAGCGCGGCGCCATCGGCCGGCAGCCGCTGCAGCCACACCTGCGCCGCGCCGGCGGCGGTGAGCAGCAGGGTGATCAGCAGCATGGAGCCGGTCATCAGCCAGAACGCCCAGGTCTCCAGGGCCTGCGCACGGGCGTCGGCCGCCTCGCCGATCCCGCGCAAGCGCGGCATGGCGTAGCTGATCAGGGTGATCACGATCATCACGTAGGCGCCGTAGAACGCCAGGTGGCCGTGGGCGGCGGTCAACTGGGTGCCGTGGGTGTAGTAGTTCACCGGCGCCAGCGTATGCAGGAAGCCCCACACGCCGGCGCCGAGGAAGGCGGTCACGGTGGTGCCCAGGGCCCAGAGCGCGGCGGCCTTGTTCGGGTGCTCGCGGCGGCGTCGGCTGACCATGTTGAAGGCGAACAGCACCATGGCCAGGAACGGCAGCGGCTCCAGCGCCGAGAAGATCGAGCCGACCCACAGCCAGATCTGCGGCGCGCCGATCCAGAAGTAGTGGTGGCCGGTGCCGATGATGCCGGTGATCAGGGCCATGGCGATGATCACGTAGAGCCACTTCTCCACGACTTCGCGGTCGACGCCGGTGACCTTGATCAGCACGAAGGCCAGCATCGAGCCCATGATCAGCTCCCACACGCCTTCCACCCACAGGTGCACCACCCACCACCAGTAGTACTTGTCGCGGGCCAGGTTCTCCGGGTTGTAGAAGGAGAACAGGAAGAACACCGCCAGGCCCACCAGGCCGGTCAGCATCACCACGCCGACCGCCGTCTTGCGGCCCTTGAGCAGGGTCATGCCGACGTTGTAGAGGAAGCCCAGGGCGACCACGACTATGCCCAGCTTGGTGATGGTCGGCTGTTCGAGGAACTCCCGGCCCATGGTCGGCAGCAGCTCGTTGCCGGTCATTTTCGCCAGGCCGGCATAGGGCACCAGCAGGTAGCCGAGGATGGTCAGCACGCCGGCGATGGCGAAGACCCAGAACAGCAGGATCGCCAGCCGCGGGCTGTGCAGTTCGCGATCGGCCTCCTCCGGCACCAGGTAGTAGGCCGCGCCCATGAAGCCGAACAGCAGCCAGACGATCAGCAGGTTGGTATGCACCATCCGCGCGACGTTGAACGGGATGGCCGGGAACAGGAAGTCGCCGACCACGTACTGCAGGCCCATGACCAGGCCGAAGACGATCTGCCCGACGAACAGCATCAGGGCGAACACGAAATACGGCATGGCCACCGCCTGCGAGGCGAATTTCAGATGGGGATTGCCCGGGCGCATGCTCAGCCCTCCTTGTTCGGCGGCCATTGGTTGGTATCGATCTTCGCGGACCAGCGCAGGAACGCCGCCAGGTCCGCCACTTCGCGTTCGCTGAGGTGGAACTGCGGCATCTGCCGGCGGCCCGGCACGCCCAGCGGCTGCATGGCCATCCAGGCGGCGAGGAAATTGTCGAAGGCTTCGTCGCCGCCACGGCGGGCCACCACGTTGCCCAGCTCCGGCGCGAAATAGGCGCCCTCGCCGAGCAGCGAATGGCAGCCGATGCAGTTGTTCTGTTCCCAGACCAGCTTGCCGCGCACCACCGCCTCGCTCAGCTGCGCTTCGTGGGTGCGCTCGGGGAAGGTGGTTTCCGTGTGATAGGTCAGGGCCAGGAACACCAGGAAGAAGAAAACCCCTCCGCCCAGGTAGATGTTCCTCGCCATGCCCTTGGTGAATGTCTCTGCCATGGGGTCCTCCTCGATCTCGATTCGCCGCCATTCTAGGAAGCGCGCCGGGCCGCCACGCTTGATGGCGATCAAGAAAGACCGATGCGTTTTGTCAGGTATTCAACTCATTGAATATCAACAAGTTTCATCATTCAGGCGAAGTGCAGCCCGACCAGCTCCATCAGCCCGGCGACGCACTCGGCGTCGTCGGACAGCGCCTCCGCCAGCCCGGCGCGGCAGGCCTCGCGGGGCGCCAGCCCGGCGGCGATCAGGCGCGCGCTGAGCACCAGCAGGCGCGTCGAGCAGACCTCCTCCAGCTCGTCGCGGCCGAGGCGCCGCAGGGCCGCGCCGAGTTGCGCCAGGCGCTGCGCCAGCGCGGCCTCGACACCGGCCTCGCGGGCGACGATGGCCGCCTCCACCTCCACCGCCGGGTAGTCGAAGCGCAGCGCCAGGAAACGCTGGCGAGTACTCGGCTTCATGCCCTTGAGCAGGTTCTGGTAACCGGGGTTGCAGGACACCACCAGCATGAAGCCGGGCGGCGCCAGCAACGCTTCGCCGGTACGTTCGATGAACAGCTCGCGGCGGTCGTCGGCCAGCGGGTGCAGCACCACCACCGTGTCCTGGCGCGCCTCCAGCACCTCGTCGAGGTAGCAGATGCCGCCCTCGCGCACCGCGCGGGTCAGCGGGCCATCCTGCCACCAGGTACCGTCGCTGCCGATCAGGTGGCGGCCGACCAGGTCGGCCGCCGACAGGTCGTCGTGGCAGGCCACCGTGTACAGCGGCCGCCCCAGGCGCTGCGCCATGTGCTGGACGAAGCGGGTCTTGCCACAGCCGGTGGGGCCCTTGATCAGCACCGGCATGCCCTGCGCCGCGGCTTCGCTGAACAGGCGCACCTCGTTGCCGCTGGGCTGGTAGAAGAGCGACAGGATGTCCTGGGCGGGCGCGTTCATGGGGCGGGCTTCCTTCGGCGATGTTCACGACCCGGCACGCTAGCCAGCGCGACGCAACGCCTCAAGCGCGGCGTCGGCGGTTCTTGATCGCCATCAAGCGTCGCCACGACGGTGCGTTTCTAGAATCGCCCCGACGGCGCCACCGCGCCCAACCTTGGGGAGAGAAACGCATGAAGACCGCAGCGCTCGCGCTACTGGCGGCCGGCCTGCTGGCGCAGGCTCCCGCCTTCGCCAATGGCGCCGAAGACCTGTTCAAGACCAAGGCCTGCTCGGCCTGCCACAGCCTGGACAAGAAACTGGTGGGCCCAGCGTTCCACGAGGTGGCGGCGAAATACGCCGGCCAGGGCGACGCCGTCGCGCACCTGAGCCAGAGCATCCGCAAGGGCAGCCAGGGCGTCTGGGGGCCGATGATGATGCCGCCCAACGCGGTCAGCGACGACGAGGCCAGGACCCTGGCCGAGTGGATCGTCTCGCTCAAGTGAGGGCCGCGTCCGGCGACCCCGGGGGGACCCGATGAGGCGCATACCCAGGCGCCTGCTCTGGCTGGTCGGCTGGTGGCTTCTGCTGGTCGGCCTCGCCGCCCAGGCCGCCGCCCCCGGCGCGGCGGAGCTGGCGCGCATCCGCCAGACACTGCCCGGCGTGGAGCGCATCGGTGAGCCGGAGGGCGAGTACGGCGTGCGCCACCTTAGTGGCGGCGGGCAGATCCTCGGCTACGCCTTCCAGACCCTGCCGCTGGCCGACATCCCCGCCTATTCCGGCAAGCCGGTCAACCTGCAGGTGATCCTCGACCCGCGGGCAGTGATCCTCGACGTCTATGTGCTGGAACATCACGAACCGATCCTGCTGGTGGGCATCGCCGAGGAGAAGCTGCACGCCTTCGCCGCCCGCTACACCGGCGTGCGCGCCGACCAGCGTGTGGTGGTGGGGCGCAGCGCCGACCCTGCGGCGGTGACCGTCGACGCGGTGGCCGGCGCCACCGTGACAGTGATGGTGATCAACGAGATCGTCATGCGCGCCGCGCGCAAGGTGGCGCTGTCGCTGGGCCTGATCGCCAGCGACGGGCAAGTGCGCAGGCAACCGGCGCAGGTGCGCCACGAACCATTCAAGCCGGCCAGCTGGGACCAGCTGCTGGAACAAGGCGCCATCGCCCAGTTGCACCTGCGCCGCGGCCAGGTCGACGACGCCTTCCGCAACACGCCGGCCGAGGGCCGCGACGCCACGCCCAGCGAGCGACGCGATGAAACCTTCGTCGAGCTCTACACCGCCCTCCTCGACCCGCCGGACATCGGCCGCAACCTGCTGGGCGAGGCACAGTACCGCGAACTGATGGCGTCGCTGCGGGACGACGAACACGCCATCGTGGTACTGGGCAACGGCGAGTATTCGTTCAAGGGCTCCGGCTACGTGCGCGGCGGCATCTTCGATCGCGTGCAGTTGCGCCAGGCCGGCGACATCCTCAGCTTCCGCGACCTCGACTACCAGCGCCTGGCCGATGTGTACGCCGCAGGCATGCCGCGCTTCGCCGAGATGGCGATCTTCATCGTCCGCGCCGCCCAGCGTCTGGACCCGGGCCAGCCATGGAGCCTGGAGCTGCTGGTGCGACGCCAGGCTGGCGCGGTATCCAGCGCCTTCGCCAGCTTCGAGCTGCCCTACCGCACGCCCGAGCGCTACCTGCAACGGCCGCCGCCGAGCGCCGCCGAGCTGGCCGCCGAGACCGAAGCGCGACGCCCGCTGTGGCTGCGCATCTGGTACCAGAAGGCGTTCCAGATCGGCGTCCTCGGCGCCGCCCTGGCACTGCTCCTGGGCATCCTCTTCGCGCAGGACGCGCTCACCCGTCGTCCGCGCCTGCTGCACGCCCTGCGCCGCGGCTACCTGCTGTTCACCCTGCTGTTCATCGGCTGGTACTGCCTGGGCCAGCTGTCGCTGGTCAACGTGCTGACCTTCGTCCACGCGCTGTTCGGCGACCTGCGCTGGGAGCTGTTCCTCAGCGACCCGGTGCTGTTCATCCTGTGGACCTTCACCGCCGCCAGCGCGCTGCTCTGGGGCCGCGGGGTGTTCTGCGGCTGGCTGTGCCCGTTCGGCGCCCTGCAGGAACTGCTCAACGAAGCCGCGCGCAAGCTCGGCGTGCGCCAGTTCGAGCCGCCCTTCGCGCTGCACGAGCGGCTCTGGGCGCTGAAGTACCTGATCCTCTTCGGCCTGTTCGGCCTCTCCCTGCACTCCCTCGCACTGGCCGAGCGGGCCGCCGAGGTCGAGCCATTCAAGACCGCCATCACCCTGCGCTTCGACCGCCAGTGGTGGTTCCTCGCCTACGCCCTGGCGCTGCTGGCGGCCAACCTGTTCACCCGCAAGCTCTACTGCCGCTACCTCTGCCCCCTGGGCGCGGCCCTGGCGCTCCCGGCCAGGGCGCGGCTGTTCGACTGGCTGCGGCGCCGCCAGGAATGCGGCCGGCCGTGCCAGCTGTGCGCGCGGGAGTGCGAGATCCAGGCCATCCACCCGGATGGCCGCATCGACGCCAGCGAGTGCCACCACTGCCTCGATTGCCAGATCACCTACCACAACCAGAACCGCTGTCCGCCGCTAGTCAAACGGCACCGCAAGGGTGCCGCGCGCAAGCCCGCCGACCAGGAGCCGATTGCCGTGCAACAGCTATGACCCCAACCCTGCACGAGGAACACCCGATGAAAGACCAGCCCCAGACTCCCCCGGACGAACCCACCGGCCTCAACCGCCGCGGCTTCCTCGGCGCCTCCGCCATCACCGGCGCCGCCGCGCTGGTCGGCGCCGGCGCCCTGGGCAACGCCATGCTCCCGGCCCAGGCGCGCGCCGCCGCGGCCGCCACCCGTGGCCAGGTAGGCCTGGGCGAGCTGGACGACTACTACGGCTTCTGGAGCGGCGGCCACTCCGGCGAGGTGCGGGTGCTGGGCGTCCCGTCGATGCGCGAGCTGATGCGCATCCCAGTGTTCAACACCGACTCCGCCACCGGCTGGGGCCTGACCAACGAGAGCAAGCGCGTGCTCGGCGACGGCGCGCGCTTCCACAACGGCGACTGCCACCACCCGCACATTTCCATGACCGACGGCAAGTACGACGGCAAGTACCTGTTCATCAACGACAAGGCCAACAGCCGGGTGGCGCGCATCCGCCTGGACATCATGAAGTGCGACAGGATCGTCAGCATCCCCAACGTCCAGGCCATCCACGGCCTGCGCCTGCAGAAGGTGCCGCACACCAAGTACGTGTTCTGCAACGCCGAGTTCATCATCCCCCACCCCAACGACGGCTCGACCTTCGACCCGGCCGCGGCAAACAGCTTCACGCTGTACAACGCCATCGACGCCGAAAGCATGGAAGTCGCCTGGCAGGTGATCGTCGACGGCAACCTCGACAACACCGACGCTGACTACAGCGGCCGCTTCAGCGCCGCCACCTGCTACAACTCGGAGAAGGCCGTGGACCTGGCCGGCATGATGCGCAACGAACGCGACTGGGTGGTGGTGTTCGACATCCCGGCGATCGAGGCCGAGATCAAGGCCGGGCGCTTCATCACCCTGGGCGACTCCAGGGTGCCGGTGGTCGACGGCCGCCGCCAGGACGGCAAGGACAGCCCGGTGACCCGCTACATCCCGGTGCCGAAGAACCCCCACGGGCTGAACACCTCGCCCGACGGCAAGTACTTCATCGCCAACGGCAAGCTCTCGCCGACCTGCAGCATGATCGCCATCGACCGCCTGCCCGACCTGTTCGCCGGCAAGCTCAAGGACCCGCGCCAGGCGATCGCCGCCGAGCCCGAGCTGGGCCTGGGCCCGCTGCACACCACCTTCGACGGTCGCGGCAATGGCTACACCACGCTGTTCATCGACAGCCAGCTGGTGAAGTGGAACCTCGACGACGCGGTGCGCGCCTACAACGGCGAGAAGGTCGAGTACATCCGCCAGAAGCTCGACGTGCACTACCAACCGGGGCACAACCACGCGTCCCTCTGCGAGACCCGCGACGCCGACGGCCAGTGGGCGGTGGTGCTGTGCAAGTTCGCCAAGGATCGTTTCCTGCCCACCGGCCCGCTGCACCCGGAGAACGACCAGTTGGTGGACATTTCCGGCGAGGAAATGAAGCTGGTCCACGACGGCCCCACCTTCGCCGAGCCGCACGACTGCATCCTGGCCCGCCGCGACCAGATCAGGCCGCGCAAGATCTGGTCGCGCGACGACCCCTTCTTCGCCGACACGGTGGCCCGCGCCAAACGCGACGGCATCGACCTGCTCAAGGACAACAAGGTCATCCGCGACGGCCGGAAGGTCCGCGTGTACATGACCTCGATGGCGCCGTCCTACGGCCTCACCGAGTTCACCGTGAAGCAGGGCGACGAGGTCACGGTGACCATCACCAACCTCGACGAGATCGAGGACGTGAGCCACGGCTTCGTCCTGGTCAACCACGGCGTGAGCATGGAGATCAGCCCGCAGCAGACCTCCTCCATCACCTTCGTCGCCGACCGCCCGGGGGTGCACTGGTACTACTGCAGCTGGTTCTGCCACGCCCTGCACATGGAAATGGTCGGCCGCATGCTGGTGCAGAAGGCCTGACGCCGGGCCACGGGTGGCGCCGGCCGGGGAGCCCGGCGCCGCCCGCCGCCCCGCTCCCGGGAGGTTCGTACGTGGCGCGTGCGCTTTGCCTCGCCCTGTCGGTGTTCCTCGCCGGCGCCGCCCTGGCACAGCCGCAGGCCATCCAGAGCCTGCCGCTGCGGGCCGACGCCGATGGCGGCTGGACGCTGCCTGCCGGCACCTACACCGGGCGTTTCGTCATCGACCGGCCGTTGCGCCTGCGCTGCGCGCCCGGCGCGCTATTCGACGGCCAGGGTCAGGGCAGCACCCTGCGCATCGAGGCCGCCGGGGTCAGCGTGGAAGGCTGCGCCCTGCGCAACTGGGGCGCCGACCTGACCGCCCTCGACGCGGCCATCTTCGTCGCCCGTCAGGCGCGCGGCGTGCTGTTGCGCGGCAACGACCTGCGCGGCCCGGGCTTCGGCATCTGGCTCGACGCCAGCGAAGACGCGCGAGTGCTGGACAACCGCATCGAAGGCGAACCGCACCTGCGCTCCCAGGATCGCGGCAACGGCATCCAGCTCTACGCGGTGCGCAACGCCCTGGTGCGCGGCAACCGGGTGCGCCACACCCGCGACGGCATCTACATCGACACCGCCAGCGACAGCCGCATCGAGGACAACCGCCTGGAAGACCTGCGCTACGGCGTGCACTACATGTTCAGCCACCGCAGCCGGGTGGCCGGCAACCTGACCCGGCGCACCCGCACCGGCTACGCGCTGATGCAGAGCCGCCAGCTGGAGGTCGTCGGCAACCACTCGGTGGACGACCGCAACTACGGGATCCTGATGAACTACATCACCTACTCCAGCGTCCTCGGCAACCGCGTCGAGGGCGTACGCAGCGGCACCGGCGCTGGCGACGGCGCCGAAGGCAAGGCGCTGTTCATCTACAACTCGCCGTACAACCGCATCGAGGGCAATCGCTTCGCCGACAGCGCGCTGGGCATCCACCTGACCGCCGGCTCCGAGGACAACCGCCTCGCCGGCAACGCCTTTGTCGGCAATCGCCGGCAGGTCAAGTACGTGGCCACACGCCTGCAGGAATGGTCCGCCGACGGGCGCGGCAATTACTGGAGCGACTACCTGGGCTGGGACCGCGACGGCAACGGCATCGGCGACCTGGCCTTCCAGCCCAACGACGATCTCGACCGCCTGCTGTGGCTTTATCCACAGGCGCGGCTGCTGCTCGCCAGCCCCGGCATCGAGCTGTTGCGCTGGGCGCAGCGGGCCTTCCCGGTGGTGCGCTCGCCCGGGGTGCGCGACAGCCACCCGCTGATGCGCGAGCCCCGCGTGGAGCCACCGGCATGAACCTGGTCGAACTTCGCGCGGTGACCCATCGCTACGCCGGGTTCACTGCCCTGCACGAACTCGACCTGCGATTGCGGGCCGGCGAGGTGCTGGGCCTGCTCGGCCACAACGGCGCCGGCAAGACCACCACCCTCAAGCTGATCCTCGGCCTGCTGCGCCCGAACCAGGGCCAGGTGCGGGTGTTCGGCCACGCCGCCGACGACCTCGCGGCGCGCCGCCAGCTTGGCTTCCTGCCGGAGAACGTGAGCTTCTACCCGCAACTGAGCGGCCGCGAGACCCTGCGTCACCTCGCCCGGCTCAAGGGCGCGGCGCCCGCCGAGGTCGAGCGCCTACTGCTGCAGGTGGGCCTGGCCGAGGCCGCCGACCGGCGGCTGAAGACCTATTCCAGGGGCATGCGCCAGCGCCTCGGCCTGGCCCAGGCGCTGCTCGCCCGGCCGCGCCTGCTGCTGCTCGACGAACCCAGCGGCGGCCTCGACCCGCTCGCCACCATCGACCTGTACCACCTGCTCGACCACCTGCGCACGGAGGGCTGCGCAATCCTCCTGTGCTCCCACGCGCTGCCCGGCATCGAGGCGCACATCGATCGCGCCGTCATCCTCGCCAATGGCCGCCTGCAGGCGGCCGGCAGCCTCGCCGAACTGCGCCGCACGGCCGACCTGCCGACCCGCGTGCGCTTCGCCGGGCAGCGCCCGGAACAGTGGTTGCGGCGCTGGCGGGATGCCGGCTGCGCAGCGCGGGCGACGGCCGCGCAGGTCGAGCTGCTGGCCGGTGACGCACAGCGCGAGGCGCTGCTGCGCACGCTGCTCGACGAGGGCGCGCGGGACATCGAGGTGCAGCCGCCATCGCTGGAAGACCTCTATCTCCACTACCAACCCGGAGCCCGGCCATGAACCCGCTGTGGCACATCGCCCGCAAGGAACTGGCCGACGGCCTGCGCAACCGCTGGTTGCTCGCCATCAGCCTGCTGTTCGCCCTGCTCGCCGTGGCCATCGCCTGGTTCGGCGCCGCGGCGTCCGGCTCGGTCGGTTTCACCTCGATTCCGGCGACCATCGTCAGCCTGGCCAGCCTGGCGACCTTCCTGGTGCCGCTGATCGCCCTGCTGCTGGCCTACGACGCCATCGTCGGCGAGGACGAAGGCGGCACCCTGATGCTGCTGCTCAGCTACCCGCTGACCAGCGGCCAGCTGCTGCTCGGCAAGTTCCTCGGTCACGGGCTGGTCCTCGCCCTGGCCACGCTGCTCGGCTTCGGCGCGGCGGCCGCGGCCATCGCCGCGCTGGCCGAGGTGCAATTGCCGCTGCTGCTGTGGGCGTTCGGCCGCTTCATGCTGTCTTCCTGCCTGCTCGGCTGGGCCTTCCTGGCCATGGCCTACGCGCTGAGCGCCCGCGCCACCGAGAAGTCCGGTGCCGCCGGCCTGGCGCTGGGCCTGTGGTTCTGCTTCGTGCTGGCCTTCGACCTGGCGCTGCTGGCCGCGCTGGCGCTCGGCCAGGGCCGCCTGGGCGCCGACCTGCTGCCCTGGCTGCTGTTGCTCAATCCCACCGACGTCTACCGGCTGATCAACCTGTCCGGCTTCGCGGCCGACGCCGCCATCGGGGTCATGGACCTCGGCCGCGACCTGCCGCTGCCCGCCGCCGCCCTGTGGCTGGCACTGGCGCTGTGGATTCCGGCCGCGCTGGGCCTGGCCTACCGCCAGTTGCGCCGGCGGCCGCTCTGAGATTTCCTGGGAGAACCCCGCATGCCCACGCTACGCCACGCTCTCCGCCGCTTCTGCGGCGCCCTGCTCGTCGGCCTGCTGCTGGCCGGCTGCGACGCCGGCCGTGATGACGTCCCGCTCACCCCGGTGCCATTCGCCAGTGGCGACGAGTGCCACGTCTGCGGCATGCGCATCGCCGCCTTCCCCGGCCCCAAGGGCGAGGCCGTGGCCCCCGGCGCGGTGCGCAAGTTCTGCTCCACCGCGGAGCTGCTCGGCTGGTGGCTACAAGCGGAGAATCGCCAGCCCGGCGCGCGCCTGTACGTACACGACATGGGCGGCGGCGCCTGGGATCATCCCGACGACAGCCGCCTGGTCGACGCGACCAGCGCCTATTACGTGATCGGCATCCAGCGCCCGGGCGCCATGGGCGCGACCCTGGCCAGCTTCGCCGAGCGGGTCGAGGCCGAACGCCTGGCACGGGCGGAGGGCGGCCGCGTGCTGCGCTTCGCCGAGATCGACGCGGACGCCCTGCAGGGCGTGGCCGGCGACCACCCACACCGCGCCGCGGCGCCCTGAACGGCTCAGCGCCGCGCCGGCTTCCGCTCCGCGAGGAAGGCGGCGAAGGCCGCCGGCGCCAGCGGCGGGCTGATCAGGTAACCCTGAATCTCGTCGCACTGGTGCTGGCGGAGGAAGTCCAGCTGTTCCTGCTGCTCCACGCCCTCGGCCACCACCTTCAGTTCCAGGCTGTGGACCATGGCGATGATCGCCCGGGTGATGGCGGCGTCCTCGCCGCTCACCGACAGGTCGCGGATGAAGGTCTGGTCGATCTTCACGTAGTCCACCGGGAAGCGCTTGAGGTAGCTGAGCGAGGAATAGCCGGTGCCGAAGTCGTCGATGGCCAGCTTCACGCCCATCTCGCGCAGCTGGCGGAAGGTCGCGCTGACGCTCTCGACGTTCTCCAGCAGCTGGCTTTCGGTCAGTTCCAGTTCCAGCAGCTGCGGGGCCAGGCCGGTGTCGTCGAGCACCGTGCGCACCAGGCTGACCAGGTTGCCCTGGCGCAACTGGTGCACCGACAGGTTGACCGACACGCGCAGGTCGGTCAGCCCCTGGCCCTGCCAGTTGCGCACCTGGCGACAGGCGCGGCGCAGGACGAATTCGCCGATGGCGCCGATCAGCCCGGTTTCCTCGGCCAGGGCGATGAATTCGCTCGGCGGCACCATGCCCAGCTGCGGGTGGCGCCAGCGCACCAGCGCCTCGGCGCTGTCCAGGCGGCCGCTGGCCATGTTCAGTTTCGGCTGGTAGTGCACCTCCAGCTGGCCCTCTTCCACCGCCTTGCGCAGCTGCACTTCCAGCTGCAGGCGTTCCAGGGTGCAGGCCTGCAGGTTGTCGGTGAAGAACTGGAAGGTGTTGCCGCCCAGGTGCTTGGCATGTTGCATGGCCATGTTCGCCTGGCTCATCAGCGCGGAGATTTCCCGCGCGTTCTCCGGCAGCAGGCTGATGCCCAGCGAGGCGCTGAGCACCAGTTCCTGGCCGCCGACGCTCATCGGCATGCGCAGCTTGGTCAGCAGGCGGCTGGACAGCCGCGCCAGGGCCGAGAGGCTGGAGTAGGAATCGATCAGCACGGCGAATTCGTCGGCCGACAGCCGGGCGATGGTGTCGGCTTCCGGCACGGTCTGGGTCAGGCGCCGGGCAACCTGCCGCAGCAGCTGGTCGCCGACCTCGTGGCCGAGGCTGTCGTTGAGCAGCTTGAAGCGGTCCAGGTCGATCAGCAGCAGCGCCAGGTTGCGCCCGTTCTGCCGGGCGCGCTGGCCGGCGTCGTGCAGGCGCTGCTTGAACAGGCCGCGGTTGGCCAGACCGGTGAGCTCGTCGTAATGCGACAGGTAGCGCAGGCGCTCCTCGGCGTCGCGGCGCGCCGTGAGGTCGGCGAAGAAGCCCACCACATGGGAGACCTGGCCGCGGCTGTCGCGCACCACGTTGAGCTGCAACCACTGCGGGTAGATCTCGCCGTTCTTGCGGGTTTCCAGCAGTTCGCCCTGCCAGCTGCCGAGGCGCTCCACTTCGTCGCGGATCTGCAGGTACTGGTTCAGGGTCTCGGGATTGCCGCTCAGGGCCGCCGCCACCTTGCCGATCACGTCTTCCGAGCGGTGCCCGGTGACCCGGCTGAACGCCTGGTTGACCGCCAGCAGGCGGTAGTCGGCGTCGAGGATGACGATGCCCTCGCTGGCCGCCTCGAACACAGTCGCGGCCAGCCGCTGTTCTTCCTCGCGGCGCTTGCGCGCGCTGATGTCGCAGCGCGTGCCGACCATCCGCGTGACCTTCTCCCGCGCGTCGCGGGCCATCACCCGGCCACGGTCCTCGACCCATACCCAGTGGCCGTCGGCGTGGCGCACGCGGTATTCGATGCAGTAGCCGTCGGTGCGGCCCTTGAGGTGGTTGACCAGGGCCCGGCGCAGCAGCGGCACGTCGTCCGGGTGCAGCAGCGGGCGCAGGTCGGCGCGCACGCTGCGCACCGTCTGCTGGTCGATGCCGAAGATTTCGCGCAGGCGCGAGTGGTGCACCTCGTCGGTTTCCAGGTTCCAGTCCCACAGGCCCAGCTCGCTGGCCTCCAGAGCCAGGGCCAGGCGCGCCTGGCTGTTGCTCAGCTCGACGCTGCCGGCCTCGACCCGCACCTGCAGCTGGTCGCGCGCCGCGCGCAGGGCGCGTTCGGCGCTGCGGCGCTGCTCGATTTCGTGGGCCAGTTCGTGATTGAGGCGCTCGGCGCGGTCCTTGGCCTGCTCCAGGTGATCCACCAGGGCCAGGGTCTGGAAGCGCCGCAGCAGGCTGCCCTGGACCAGCCGGTTGACCTGCCAGGCCACCACCAGCAGGGCCGACAGCAGAATCACCCCGAGCATGCCCCAGCCCTGCTGCAGGCCGTTGCCATGCAGCAGCAGGTAGCCGATGGACGGTAGCAGGCAGGGCAGCGCGAAAGTCAGGAAGGCCGGCAGGCTCACCGCATAGGCGACGCTGGCGGAGAGAATCGCGGCGGCGATCAGGCCGAACATCAGCGCCTGCTGCAGGAACGCGTCGGGCGGCACCAGGGCGATGGCGGCGAAGGCCAGGGTCAGCCCCGAAGCGCCGGCGCCGAACAGGAAGGCGCGCTGCCAGTGGGCGTCAGCCTGGCGCGCCGGGCTGGCGCTGCGGAAAGCGGCGACCTGGACCAGGCGCAGCACCGCCAGCACCACCAGGCATACCAGCCAGCCGGAAAGCAGCGCGCCGCCCTGGCTGCCCCACAGCAGGCCGACGCAGGCCAGGCCGTTGAGCAACATGAGCAGGGTGGGCACCCGCGAGCCCTGGTACAGCAGGCGGGTGCGTTCGATAGCGATTTCGTGGGCGTATTGCTGGCGGATCTCGGTGTGGCTGAAAGGCACGGCCGAGGTGTCCAGGTAGGCGGTCATAGGCGTTTTTTCTTGTAGTCTTGGGCCTGGCAGGGCCGAGCATAACCGAGCCGATGGGCGGGCCCAAGGGCGGAAAAACGGCAATATGCCAGCAATTCGCCGAACTTTCGTCGGGCGATCGCCGAACGGCGCTTCGGTTTGCCCGGCTTTCCCTGCCCTCGGTAGAATGCCGCCCCATGAACGACGACCTCTCCCTCCTGCTCAACTCCCTCAACGACCCGCAGCGCCAGGCCGTGGCCGCGCCGCTGGGCCGCCAGCGCGTGCTCGCCGGCGCCGGCTCCGGCAAGACCCGCGTGCTGGTGCACCGCATCGCCTGGCTGATCCAGGTGGAGCACGCCTCGCCGCACAGCATCCTGGCGGTGACCTTCACCAACAAGGCGGCGGCGGAGATGCGCGCGCGCATCGAGCAACTGCTGGGGATCAACCCGGCGGGCATGTGGGTCGGCACCTTCCACGGCCTGGCCCACCGCCTGCTGCGCGCCCACTGGCGCGAGGCGGGGCTGCCCGAGGGCTTCCAGATCCTCGACAGCGACGACCAGCTGCGCCTGGTCAAGCGCGTGGTCCGCGAGCTGGGCCTGGACGAGCAGCGCTGGCCGCCGCGCCAGGCGCAATGGTTCATCAACGGGCAGAAGGACGAGGGCAACCGGCCGCAGAACATCCAGGCCAGCGGCGACCTCTACCTGGCCACCATGGTCAGCGTCTACCAGGCCTACGAAGAGGCCTGCGCCCGCGCCGGGGTGGTCGACTTCGCCGAGCTGCTGCTGCGCTCGCTGGACCTCTGGCGCAACGACCCCAGCTTGCTGGCGCACTACCAGCGGCGCTTCCGGCACATCCTGGTCGACGAGTTCCAGGACACCAACGCCGTGCAGTACGCCTGGCTGCGCCTGCTCGCCAAGGGCGGCGAGAGCCTGATGGTGGTCGGCGACGACGACCAGTCGATCTACGGCTGGCGCGGGGCGAAGATCGAGAACATCCAGCAGTTCTCCGACGACTTCGCCGGCACCGAGGACATCCGCCTGGAGCAGAACTACCGCTCCACCGGCACCATCCTCAAGGCCGCCAACGCCCTCATCGCCAACAACCAGGGGCGCCTGGGCAAGGAACTCTGGACCGACGGCGTGGACGGCGATCCGATCACCCTGTACGCCGGTTTCAACGAGCACGACGAAGCCCGCTACATCGTCGAGACCATCGAGGATGCCCTGCGCAAGGACGGCCTCAAGCGCAGCGACATCGCCATCCTCTACCGCTCCAACGCCCAGTCCCGCGTCCTGGAAGAAGCACTGCTGCGCGAGAAGATTCCCTACCGCATCTACGGCGGCCAGCGCTTCTTCGAACGCGCCGAGATCAAGAACGCCCTGGCCTACCTGCGGCTGATCCGCCTGCGCGACGACGACGCCGCGCTGGAGCGGGTGGTCAACGTGCCGCCGCGCGGTATCGGCGAGAAGACCGTCGAGGCGATCCGCAACGCCGCGCGCCTGAACGGCACCTCGATGTGGCGCGCGATCAACGACGTGATCGCCGCCAAGGCCGTGACCGGCCGCGCCGCCAGCGCGCTCAACGGTTTCCTCGAGACCGTCGACCTGCTGGCGCAGAAGGTCGAAGGCATGCCGCTGCACCAGATGACCCAGACGGTCATCGAGCAGTCCGGGCTGATCACCTACCACAAGGAAGAAAAGGGCGAGAAAGGCCAGGCCCGGGTGGAGAACCTGGAAGAACTGGTCAGCGCCGCGCGCGCCTTCGAGCACCCCGAGGACGAGGACATCCCGCCGCTGGTGGCATTCCTCGACCACACCGCGCTGGAGGCCGGCGACACCCAGGCCGACGCCTTCGAGGACAGCGTGCAGCTGATGACCCTGCACAGCGCCAAGGGCCTGGAATTCCCGCTGGTGTTCCTCGCCGGCATGGAAGAAGGCCTGTTCCCGCACAAGATGAGCCTGGAAGAGCCCGGCCGCCTGGAAGAGGAACGCCGCCTGGCCTATGTCGGCATCACCCGGGCCATGCAGCGCCTGGTGATGACCTACGCGGAAACCCGCCGGCTGTACGGCAGCGAGACCTACAACAAGGTGTCGCGCTTCGTCCGCGAGATTCCTCCGGGGCTGATCCAGGAAGTGCGCCTGTCCAACTCGGTGAGCCGGCCGCTGTCGGGCAACCAGTACAGCGGCAACCTGTTCAGCGGCGCCGGCGTGCCCGATACACCCTTCGCCCTCGGCCAGTCGGTACGCCACCCGCTGTTCGGCGACGGGGTGATCCTCAACTTCGAAGGCTCCGGCGCCCAGGCGCGGGTGCAGGTGAACTTCGACAGCGAAGGCAGCAAGTGGCTGATGCTCGGCTACGCCAAGCTGGAAGCGGTGTAGGGCCACTGCCCCCAACGTCAGGCAGCTCGCTCCTACGAAAAGCCCTTCGGCGCGGTTT
>NZ_JARJLT010000079.1 GCF_029335315.1 Pseudomonas citronellolis | reverse complement strand
TCTCGCCGCGCTGCCACTGGGCCTCGCGCTGGGCCAGCGCCTGGCCGATGTCGGCCAGGGAATCGGACTTCAGCTGCGCCGGCAGCGGGTCCAGACCGACGCTGGCGAACACCTGGCCGTAGGCGTTGCGCAGCTCGGCGTAGGCCAGGTCGCGCTGCAGGTCGGCCTGCAGGTTGTTCAGCTCGCCCTGGATCAGCTCCAGCTCGCCGATGCCCTGGGCCTGGCGACGGTTGCGCAGTTCCTGGGTGATCTGGCCGTCGAGGCCGGCCAGTTCCTGGCTGGTCTGGAATTGCCGGCGGGCTTCCTGGTAGTTGGCGTTGGCCACGTAGAGCTGCGCCAGCACCGCCATCGACAGTGCCTGGCGACGGGCCTTGGCGACGTCCTCGCCGGCCTTGGCGACATCGATCGCGGCCGGGGCGGAAATCACGTTGAACAGGTTCCAGGTGACCTTCACGCCGTAGTCGGCCCAGCTTTGCTCGACCAGGTAGGAGTTGCTGTCGTAGTGGCCGCCGGCGGAGAACTCCAGGCCCGGCAGCAGGCGCAGCATGGCCTTCTTGGTCTCGGCGGCGCTGATCCGCGCCTGGTAGTCCTGCTCGCGCAGTTCCGGGCGCGAGGCCAGGGCTTCGCGTTCCAGGCTGTCCATGCCGACCTTGAGTTCCGGCAGCGGGTAGTCGGCGGCCGGCATCGCCAGCTTGACCTCGGTGCCCGGCGGCAGGTTGATCAGCGTGGCCAGTTCAGTCTTGGCCAGCGACAGCGCCTTGCGCTGCTCTTCCAGCTGGCGGGTGGCCTCGATCAGCGAGCGCTGGTAGGCCATCTGCTGCACCGGATCGCCGATGCGCTGGCTGCTCAGGCTCTGGCTGTCCTTGCGGGCCTGGCCGACGCGTTCCATCAGGCCGTCGATGCGGCCCAGCAGGCGTTCGGCGGCCACGGCGCGCCAGTAGGCCGAGCGCACGTCCTGGACGATGGTCTGGCGCACCTTGCGCCGGCGTTCCTCGATGATCAGGCGCTGGTCGGCCTGCTGCTTGGCGCTGACGTAGCTGACACCGAAGTCCAGCACGTTCCAGACCATGGTCAGGTCGGCGACGTCGCGGTCGCGGTCCTGGGAGGTCGAGGGTTCCAGGGACTGCTGGTTGGTCAGCACGCTCTTGCTCGACGAAGCGCTGACGTTGTTGCGCCCGGCGTAGCCGGCCTCCAGGGCCATGCGCGGCAGCATGTCGAAGGTGGCGAGGTCGACCTGGCGGTGCGCCAGGGCTTCTTCCATCACCTTCAGGCGGCCTTCGAGGTTGTACTTGATGGCCCGCGCGGTGGCTTCGTTGAGCGTCAGTTCGCCGCTGAGCGGCTCCTGCGCGCGGAACATCCCGGCGAGGTCGTCGCGGGCGCGTTGCTCGCTGGTGGCACGGCTGATCGGATCGCTGGTCACGGCGCAGCCACTGATGGCCAAGGCCAGCAGGCTGACGCCGAGGAATCGGAATTGCTTGTTCATTGTTATCGAGCCGCCCCCTGTACGGCTTCTGCTGAATACGTGCTCCCTGCCCTTCAGGCCGCCGGTCCCTCCCGACCGAGCTCGCCGATGGCCCGCGCCAGGTCGGCGACCTGACGCTGTTCGCGTTGGTTGATCTCGTGCAATTGCTGGCCCAGGCCCGGCGCGCCGAACACGCCACGCAGCCCCCCGGCCACGTCGCCATGCCGCTTGTCGAACGCCGACAGCGCCTGCTCTTCGCCTTCACGCGCGGCGCCGAACACCGACGACAGCGTGCTGCTGGTGAACACCCCGCCGTCGCCACCGCCGAAGCCGAGGAAGCCGTTGCCACTGCCATCGCCGTGGCCGCTGTCGCTGCTGAAGATCTGCGCGAACTGGCTCTGCGCCGGCGCGTCGCGGAACAGGCTGCTGAAGCCGGATTGCGCCGCGCCACGGTTGCTGCTGTCGAGCAGCGGCGGCTGGCCGAGCACCGGCGGCCCGACCACGATCGCGGGCGGAGCCGGCGGCACCACGCCGGTGCCGGTGCCACCGGGCGCCGCCGGACGCACGCCCTGGTCGGTACGGAACTGCGGGTCGCCGTCGCTGACCGCGCCCTGCACCAGCAGGCCGCTGGTGGACGGCACGCCGCCCAGCGCCAGGTTGGCGGCGTTGCCGGCGACGTCGCTGATGCGCCCGCCGTTGGCCTGGACCTGGCCATCCAGCTGGATGCCGTTCAGGTCGCTCTGGCCGGCCTGCACGGTGTAGGCGAACACCAGCTGGTTGCTGCCGGAGCCGGACACGTAGTCGGCGTAGACCACCACGCCACGGTCCAGGGTGATGGCGATGCGCGGCACGCCGCCACTGCTGTCCACCTGCACCGCTTCGTTGTAGTCGACGGTGAATTCCAGGGTCTGCCCCGGGGTGTAGCGGCCGTCGGCCGGCAGCTGCACGCCGGTGCTGCTCGGCGCCTGGGTGTCGACCAGCACCTGGTGGCTGTCGGCCACGCCGTTGAGGCTGGTGTTCATGGCGTTGCCGGCGCCGTCGCGCAGGGAACCGCCGTTGGCCTGCACGCCGAGCACCTGGATGCCGTCGGCGTCGTTGTCGCCGGCCTGCACCTGGTACTGGAACACCAGGGCGCCGCTGCCGGAACCCGACGCGTAGTTGGCGTAGACCGTGCGCCCGCCGATATCCAGGGCCAGGCGCGGGGTGCCGCCGCTGCTGTCGACGATGACCGCCTCGTTGCTGTTGACGGTGAAGCTGAGCACGTCGCCGGCCTTGTAGGAGCCGGCGCCGGGCACGTCGACCGACTGCACCAGCGGCGCGCTGTGGTCGATCACGTAGGCCTGGCCGGTGGCGCCGCCGGCGATGGCGTTGCCGGCCTGGTCGGCGATGCCGGTGGCGCTGGAATTGAGATCGAGGCGCAGGGTGCCGTCGCCGCTGACGTTGTCCACCACTACCACGAAGCTGTTGCCTGAGCCGGTGATCGAACGGATCGTCCCGCTGGCGCTACCGCTGCCGACCAGCGTGAAGTCGCTGACGTCGACCCCGCTGACCGCCTCGCTGAAGGTGACCTGGAAGCTCAGGGTGCTGCCGCCGCTGACCTCCGGGTCGACGCGGACGATGCTGGTCGCGCTCGGCGCGACGCCATCCACCAGCACGCTGGCGGTGGACGCGACACTGTTCAGGGTGGCCACGGCCGCGTTGCCGGCGGCATCGCGCAGGCTGCCGCCGTTGCTGTCGACCACGCCGCCCACGCTGATGCCGTTGCTGTCGAGCTGGCCGCTGGCGACGGTGAGGCGGAAGACCAGCGCGGAGCCGCCGGAACCGCTGAGGTAACTGGCATACACGGTGCCGCCGGTATCCAGGGTAATGGCCAGGCGCGGCGTGCCGCCGGTGGTGTCGACCACCACGCTCTCGCCGTAGTTGACGGTGAAGTCGAGGTTCTGCCCGATGCCGTAGGTGCCGCTCGCCGGCACGCCGACCGAGGTTACCGTCGGCGCCACGCCGTCGACGACGATGTCGGCGTTGGCGCCAAGCGACCCGGCGGCCCCCGGAGCCGGCAGGGTCAGGGTGGCGACGCCGGTGGTGGCGTTGCCGATGCTGCCGCCGTTCAGCGAGAGCGCGGTGCTGGAGGCGACGTCCAGGTCCGCGCTGCGGTCGCCGGCCTGCACGGTGTAGCTGAACACCAGGGTGTTGGTACCGGAACCGCTGACGTAGATCGCCTGGCGATCGACGAGGCCGGTTTCCAGCAGCAAGGTCGGCAGGCCACCGGTGGAATCCACCGTCACGGCCTGGTCGAAGGTGACGCTGATGGTGAGCGTATCGCCCGCCTTGTAGGCGCCGTTGGCACTGCCCGCGCTCACGCTCTGCACCATCGGGTTGACCTGGACGTCGACGGTGCTGGTCAGCACGGCGCTGTCCTTGGTGCCGTCGCTCACAGTGAAGCTGATGGTGCGCGTGGAGCCGTTCGCGGTCGACGCGTTCGAGAAGGCCACCGAGCTCAGCGCCGCCTGCCACTGCGCGAGGCTCGCCGAGGCGCCGCTCGACGTCAGGGTCAGCACGCCGGTGCCGGCGTTATAGCTGCCCGTGATGTTGCCAGTGTTGATGAAGGACAGGACATCTCCGGCCTGGAAGTTGCCGGTGATACTGACTCTGGCGCTGGCCAGCGTGGTGTTGTCCAGGTCGCTGACCGTGATGTCGGAGTCGACCGCCACGGCGGCGGCGCCCCTGACGTAGGTCGCGCCACCACCACTGGAGCTCAGGATGGGCGTCTGGTCGGTGTCGGTCACGGTCACCGTGCGCGTGCTGGTGGCGCTGTCATCGGTGCCGTCGTTCACCGTGAAGCTGATGGTGCGCGTGGCGTTGTTCGGGGTGACCGCGGTATCGGTGTAGGTCACCGCGCGCAGCGCCGCCTGCCATTGCGCCAGGGTGGCGGTGCCGCTGGCGGACGTCAGGGTCATGACGCCGGTGGCGGCATCGAAGGAGGCAACGATGTTGCCCATGGTGAGGCCATCGTTGCTGAAGCTCAGGATATCCTCGCCGGCGTGGAAGTTGCCGGTGATGGAGACGGTGGCGCTGCTCAGCGTGGTGTTGTCGGGGTCGCTGATGGTCAGGCCGCTGTCGATCGCCACCGGAGTGCTGGCGACGTTGTCGCCGGCGACGAAGGCAGCGCTGCCGGCGTCGGTGGTCACCACCGGCGTCGTGTTGACGGCGGTGACGGTGAGGGTCCTGGTCACCGTGTTGCTGTCGCTGGCGCCATCGTTGGTGACGAAGCTGAGGGTGCGGGTGGCGGTATTCGGCTCGCCGGAGCTGTTGGTGTAGGTGACCGCGCGCAGCGCCGCCTGCCATTGCGCCAGGGTCGCCGTGGCGTTGCTGGAAGTCAGGGTCAGCTCGCCGTTGCCCGCGTTGTAGGAGGCGACGATGTTGCCGAAGGTGGACGAGCTGGTGTTGGTGAAGCCCAGCACGTCCTGGTCGCTGTGGAAGTTGCCCGTGACGCTGACCTTGGCGCTGGCCAGTGTGGTGTTGTCCGCGTCGCTGACGGTGAAGCCGCTATCCACCGCCACCGGCGTGCTGACGCCGCTGCTGCTTTCGACGAACGCGGCGCTACCGCCCGAGGCGCTGTTCACCGGCGTGTCGTTGACGGCCGTGACGGTGAGGGTGCGGGTCGCGGCGGTGCTGGTCGTGCTCCCGTCGTTGACGGCGAAGCTGATGGTGCGGTTGGCGGTGTTCGGCGCTTCGGAGGTGTTGGTATAGGTCACCGAACTCAACGCGTTCTGCCACTGGGCCAAGGTCGCGATGCCGCCGGCGGAGGTCAGGCTGAGTACGCCGGTGCCCGCGTTGTAGCTGCTAGTGATGTTGCCGAAGAGCGTGCTATTGGTGTTGCTGAAACCCAGCACGTCTTCGGCCGTGTGCAGGTTGCCGGTGATGGAAACGCTGGCAGAGGCAAGCGTGCCACTGTCGAGATCGCTGACGCCGATGCCGCTGTCGACCACCACCGGGGTGCTGGTCACGTTGTTGCCTTCGACGAAGGCGGCGCTGCCGCCGGATGCGCTCACCACCGGCGTGTCGTTGACCGCGGTGACCGTGACGGTCCTGGTCGCCGCGACGCTGCTGGTACTGCCGTCGTTGACGCTGAAGCTGACGGTGCGGTTGGCGGTGTTCGGGGCATCCGAGCTGTTGCTGTAGGTGATCGAGCGCAGCGCCGCCTGCCATTGCGCCAGGTTCGCGGTGCCGCCGGCGGAACTCAGGCTGAGGATGCCGCTGGCCGCGCTGTAGCTGCCGACGATGTTGCCCATGGTCGCCGGGTTGTTGGTGAACGCCAGCACGTCCTGGCCGCTCTGGAAGCCGCCGGTGATGGCCACGGAGCCAGAGACCAGGCTGGTGTTGTCGCGGTCGGTGACGGTGATGCCGCTGTCGACGGCGACCGGCGTGCTGGTGACGTCGTTGCCTTCGGTGAAGGCGGTGTTGCCGCCGCTGGCGGTGACGACCGGTGTGTCGTTGGTGCTGGCCACGGTCACGCTGCGGGTGACCGTGGCGCTGTCGGCCACGCCGTCGTTGACCGTGATGCTGATGGCGCGGCTGCTGGTGTCCGGCGTGTCGGAGCTGTTCGAGTAGGTCACCGAGCGCAGCGCCGCCTGCCACTGCGCCAGGGTGGCGGTGGCATTGGACGAGGTCAGTGTCAGCACGCCGGTGGCACCGTTGTAGCTGCCGGTGATGTTGCCGAAGTTGCTGACGTTGGCGGTGAAGCCCAGCACATCCTGGTCGCTGTGGTAGCCCGAGCCGATCGAGACGGTGGCGCTGGCCAGGGTGGTGTTGTCCGGGTCGGACAGGGTCAGCCCGCTGTCCACCGCCACCGTGCTGGTGACGTTGTTGCCTTCGACGTAGGCGCTGGAACCGCCGGACAGGGCGACCGTCGGGGCGACGTTGGGCACCACCACGTCCAGGGTCAGCACGTAGTCGGCGACCACGGTGCCGTTGCCGATGGTGAAGCTGTACAGGCCGGACTGGATGGCGTTGTTGACCGTCTGGGTGGTCATCCCGGTCTGGCGGAAGAAGGTCGAGTCGGACAGGTTCTCGACGGTGAACGAGGTGCCGCTGGAAATCACCACGTTGTTGACGGTAAGCGTGTAGCTGCTGATGTAGGCGCCGTTCGGCAGCTCCACGGGGATCACGTCGGTGGCGTCGTTCGGCCCGCCGGACTCGACGTGGCCGGAGAAGGTGTAGGTACCGGTCTTGTTCAGCAGGAACAGATCGCGGCTCTGCTCGGCGTTGGTGGTGTAGGCGTCGACGTCCTGGCCCTGGGCGGACTCCGAGTAGGTCTTGTCGGTGGGGAACGCCTTGTAGGCCAGCAGGTGATCCCAGCCGGAGGCCTGGCCGCCGGCGAACAGCGCAGCGGTCTCGATGCTGCCGCTGCTGGTTTCCAGGGCCCAGTCGCCGCCCAGCGCGGCGCTGCCGGTGGGGTCGCTGGAGGCGGCCACGTCGGCGCCGGTGGCGTCCGCCAGGGCCTTGACGAAGGCGCTGCCGGCGGCGCCCTCGCCCACGTCGCAGCCGTACAGCAGCAGGTCGCCGTCGGCGCTCAGGGATTGGCCCAGCTCGGCCAGCAACGCCTGGTAGCTGGACAGGTTGGCCTCGCTCAGCACCAGGCTGCCGAAGCGCACTTCGCCGGCCTGGCCGTGGCTGATCACATGGATGGCGTCGATGCCTTCGCGACCGCGCAGGTAGTCGGCCATCTGCTGCAGGCCGTTGCCCGAGGCGTCGAGCACCACCACTTCGGTGCCCGGCTTGGCGTCGGCCACCAGTTGCTGGTAGTCGGCGACGTTGCTGTCGACGAAGACGATCTCGTGGCGCTGGTCGGAGGTGGCCGCGGCCGGCGGTGCTGCGGTCGCGGTGTCATGGCTGTCGCTGGCGTCGGCGTGGCTGCCCTGGGCGGCGTCGGCCTGGGCCGGCGCGGCTTCCGGCTTAGCCGCCTCGGCGGCGCTGGCGACGGCGGCGCCGTCGAACATCATGCGGGGCTCCAGGGCCACGATCAGCGGAGCCTGAGCCGATTGCAAAGCCACCGGACGGCTGTCAGCCGCACGGAATACGCGCTTGATCCATTGCATGCAGGGCACCTCTTGGCCGGCCACCGCGGGATGGCCCGGGCGCCTGTGTTCTTGTCGGTTGTCGGGTGGAACTGGACCGGCCGGCAGTGCGGCGTGAACCGGAAACACAGGGAGGGCGGGTGGCGCGACGAGATTCGTGCGTGCCGGCGAGCATCCCTGCGTTACTGCGGACTGGCAAATTGCAATTACCCGAATGCTATGGCAGTAGAGAATTTTCGTACATATGTATCAGCGTTAATTCAGAGGAATTTCGCGAAAAATTCTCAGTCCAGTACCGCCGGTCGCTCAGAAACCGCTTTCCCGCACGCCGAGGGCCGCCAGGCGTCGCAGGAAGCCGCCGAGGATCGACTCGCTGCGCCCGTCCAGCACCGCCACCCCGCGCAGCGCCTGCAACGGCGGCCGGGCCTCGCCCTGCACGTCCAGGCGCGCGCCGTACTGGGCGTGTTCCGGCACCGCGCGCTGCTCGGCGTCGCGACGCACCGCCAGCGGGCCGCCGAGGTCCGAGGCGAGCAGCGGCAAGGCCAGCGCCGCGCTGCTGGCGGTATCCAGCTCCGCCAGGCGCACCGGCAGCGTGGCCAGGCCCGGCTGCTCGGCGATGAAGCGCCCTTCGGCGCCCGGCGCCAGGCGCGCCAGGGCCTGCTGTTCGACATAGCCGCGCAGCTTCGGTCGTTGCTCGCCCACCACGCGCAGCAGCAACTGCTCCGGCGCCAGCCACTGGCCGGCGCGCAGCTCGCTGTCCAGGTCGCGCACCACGCCGGCCTGGGGCGCACGCAGCAGCAGGCGCTCGCGCTGCGCCGCCAGCCCCCGGTAATCCGCCAGGGACTGCGCCAGCTGGCTTTCCAGCACCCCGGCGTCGGCCACCGTCAGCGGGTTGGCCGAAGCGCGGGCGATCTGCAGTTGCAGCGCGCGGATTTCATGGCCGGCGATGCCCAGGCGGGCCTCGATGTCCGGTGACTCCAGCTCCAGCATCGGCTCGCCGGCCTGCAACGCCTGCCCTTCGGCGACCAGCACGCGGACCACGCGCCCCGCCACCGGGGTATGCACCTCGGCCACCTGCGAGGCCTCCAGCACCGCCGGCACCTCCACCGAGGTGCGCCAGGGCACCAGCAGCACCAGCAGCAGCGCGAGGCCGGCGCCCAGGGTGGGCCAGGCGCGGCGGCGCTCGGCGCGCTCGCGGTGTTGCCACCAGAGCTTCAGTTCGCGGCAGATCGGCAGCGCGATGAACCAGCCCAGCTCGACCAGCATCAGGAAGATCCCCAGCACCTTGAAGAACAGGTGGTACACCGCCAGGGCGATACCGAAGAACAGCGCCACGCGCCACAGCCAGGAGGCGTAGCCCCACAGCAGCAGCTGGCGGCGCAGGCGCGGCGGCCAGGGCTCGGGCATCGGCGCGCCGTAGCCGAACAGCGCTTCGCGCAGGCGCCAGCGGCACAGGGCGAAGGCGCGGCCCTGGAGGTTGTCCACGGCGAGCAGGTCGCTGAGCAGGAAGTAGCCGTCGAAGCGCATGAACGGGTTGAGGTTGATCGCCACCGTGGTCACCCAGGTGGCGCTGGCCAGCAGGAAGGCCGCAGTGCGCAGCGGCCCGTCGGCCAGCAGCGACCAGGCCAGCAGCGCCACGCAGGCCAGCAGCAGTTCGGCCAGCACTCCGCCGGCGCCGATCAACAGGCGGCTGCGGCGGTCGCTGACGCGCCAGGCGTCGGAGACGTCGGTGTAGAACATCGGCAACAGCACCACGAAGGCGATGCCCATGCTGTGTACCCGGCAGCCGGCGCGCTTGGCCATGTAGGCGTGGCCCAGCTCGTGGCAGAACTTGGCCAGCCACAGGGCGACGCCGAAGGCCAGCGCCCCGGACCAGCTGAACAGGTAGGAGAAGCCGCCGATGAAGCGGTCCCAGTCGCGCGCCACCAGGAACAGCCCGAGCGCCAGCACGGCGGGCAGGCCGAAGCGCAGCAGCGCGCCGCCGTGGCGCGCGAGCCAGGGCCAGGTGCGTTCGAGGAAGGGGTCCGGGCGCCACAGCGGGATGCGGAAGAACAGGTACTGGTGCAGCGCCTTCTGCCACAGGCTTTCGCGCCGCGCGGCGAGCTTGTTCGCGTAGCTGGCGCGCTGCTCCGGGTCCAGCGGGGCGACCAGGTCGTGCTCGCGGAGGAAGCGCAGCAGCTGTTCCAGGTCGTCCTCGCCCAGCGCGCGGCCGCCGCCCTGGTTGGCCGCCGCCAGCACCGCCGGCGGCACGCCCCTGGCCCAGTGGCGCAGCAGCCGCACGGCGGCCTCGCCGAGCTTGAAGTAGCGCCCGCGCAGGGGGTCGTTGAGCACCCATTGCGGGGCGCCGTCGAAGGCCGGGGCGGCCTCGGAGAGCTGCAGGTCCTCGCGCAGCGCCGGCAGCTGCATGTTCACAGCCCCAGGGTCTGGCGCAGCGCGGCCAGCGGCCGGCGCAGCAGGTAGTAGCCCAGCGGCACGCGGTCGCCGTAGAGCTTGGCGGTGCCGCGCAGGCCGATGCGCGGCGGCGCTTCGTCGAAGCCGGCCACCAGGCGATAGGCCAGGCCGCCGCCGGGCACCGGCTCGGCTTCGTAGCCGATGCGTTGCAGGCGCGCCGGCACCGAGGTCAGCGGCTGGTTGTCGAGGAACAGCGCGACCTGGGCGTCGGGCTCCAGGCTCATCACCCCGGCGGCGGGCAGTTCGATGCGCAGCTCGGCGCTGGCCGGGTCGGCGATCTCCATCAGGCGCTCGCCGGTGCGCACCGGCTTGCCGGTCCAGCGCTCGGCGTCGGCGAACACCGCCACGCCATCCTGCCCGGCGCGCACTTCGCTGCGCTGCAGCAGGTCGCGGGCGTAGTCGCGCTCGGCGCGCTTCTGTTCGACGCGGGCGGCGAGCAGGTCCAGGCGCGCCGCCGACTCGGCGTCCTGGAAGGCGCGCTGGGTGTTGGCCTTGAGTTCGGCCTCGGCCACCGCCAGGGCGCGCTCGGCGACGTCGGCCTGGGCCTTGAGGCTGGTGGCGTCGAAGCGCACCAGCAAGTCGCCGCGGCGCACCGCCTGGTTCGGCCGCACCACCACCTGGGCGATCACCCCGTCCAGCGGCGCGGCGATCACCAGGCCGCCGCGCGGCACCACTTCGGCCGGCGCCAGGGCCGACTGGCGCAGCGGAATCAACAACAGCAGCGCGGCACCGCCCAGGCACAGGGCGATGCGTCGCTTCGGCCAGCGCAGGCGCAACGGCAGGCGTGGCTGCAGGGCGCGCCAGGCGTGGGCGTAGGTGTCGCCCAGCTCACCCAGCAGAGCCTGCTCGGCGGCGTTCCAGGGTTGCTCGCGGGCCAGCCAGAGGCCACCGAAGCACACGCCGGCGGCGTTCTTCAGCGGCAGCCAGAAGGCCTGCGGCAGGCTGAATTCGTGGAGGTCGCGGCGGGTCTGTTCGGTGAGCGCGGCGGCGTCCACCGGCGCGGCGCGCTCCAGCAGCCCCGCGCCTTGCAGCTCGGCGCTGGCGCGCTCGATGAAGGCCACGAAGGGCGCGTTCGGCTCGACCACGCTGACCCCGGTCAGCGCCCGCACCTTGCCGGCGATGACCAGCGCGGCATGGCGGAAGCCGAACAGCGCCTGGCCGTCGTTGACCATGGCGAAGGCCAGCCGCTCCAGGCTGTCGGCGGCGCGCGCCTGGCGCTGCACCGCGAGGAACTGGGCGAAGACCCGCTCGCTGCCGCCGAGCGACGCGTTCATGGGCTCTCCGGGAACTGCGCGGTGCCGCTCATGCCGGCCACCAGGCCGTCGGCGGCGGGCACTCCGGCGATCAGCAGCAGGGTCTGGCTGGCCTCGTCGATGCGTGCGCCCAGGCGCTTGACCTCGACCTGCAGCGGCTGCCCGGTTTCGTCCGGGGTGAAGCTGAAATGCAGGCCGGGCTTGAGCTTGCCTAGCCAGCGCGACGGCACCAGCAGGCGGATTTCCAGGCTGCGGTTGTCGACGATCTCCAGCAGCGGCGCGCCGCTGGCGACGCTCTCGAACGGCTGCGCCTTGCGCTGCACCACCTGGCCGTCGTACGGCGCCTGCACGGCGCAGCGGCGCACCTGCACCTGGTAGACCTGGGCCTGGGCCTGGGCTTCGGCCTGCTTGGCCTCGGCCAGCGCCACTTCGTAGCGACCCACCGAATTCAGCGAGGCCAGCTGGCGGTTGTGCGCCAGCTCCTCGCCGGCGGCGCGCACCCCGGCCTGGGCGGCGTTGAGCTGGGCCTGGTAGGCGGAGCAGTCGAAACGCACCAGCACGTCGCCCTTCTTGAAGGCCTGGCCCTCGGCGAACGGCATCTCGAGGATGCGCCCGGCCAGCTCGCTGGACAGCATCGCCTGCTCGCGGGCGTGCAGCACGCCGCGCACCTCGCGCTTGGCGGCCGTCCCGGCATCCACGGCGGGGATCGGCAGCAGTGGGTCCGCCGGAGCCTCCGACGCCGCCTGCACCTGCCCCATCAAGCCCACTGCCACTGCTATTGCGAATCCGATACGGCCTTGCATCCTACCCCTCCTAGTCAGGCTGGGCGGAGTCTAAGGGAGTGGTCGGCTGTAGGAAATGGACTTCTGCAGGGTGCCCCCGGACAGCTGCCATCATTCGTGCCATCAGCCTGCGCCGGCAGGCCCGTCCTAGAGCCCGGCGCGAGGATTTTCAGCGTCCGTCGGCGGCGCCCTGAGCCGGCGCGGCGGCCGGCAGGTGGATATGCCGCGCCAGCTCCTCGAACAGCGTGACCACCGTGCGCAACGCCCGGCAATCCGGGCGGGTCAGCAGCCAGAGCGCGGTGCCGCAGCCCGCCAGGTCCGGCTGCAGCACGCGCAGGCCGTCGCCGTCGCGCAGCAGGTAGTCCGGCAGCGCCGCCAGGCCCAGGCCGGCGCGGCACAGTTCGAGCACCGAGAGCATGCTGCCGCAACGGTACGCCGGGGTCACCGCCGGGAAACCCTGGCGGCGCCAGGCCACGCTGGGGTGGTCGGGCATGAATTCGTCCGGGGCGATCCAGCTCAGCTCGCCCCAGTCGCGCCCGGCGTTGGCGGCCAGGTAGTCGGCGTGGGCGCAGAGCGCGTAGCGCACCTCGCCCAGGCGGCGGCCGACCAGGTACTCCGGCGGCGCGGTGGTCAGGCGCAGGGCGATGTCGGCGTCGCGGCGGCCGAGGTTGGCGAAGGCGTTGGAGGTGGACAGCTCCAGGTGCAGCCCCGGGTAGTCGCCCATGAAGCGCCCCAGCGCCGGCAGCAGCAGGCCGTGCAGCACGGCGTCGGTGCAGGTCAGGCGTACCGTGCCGCTGAGCACCTCGCGGCCCTGCTCCAGGCCGACCCGCGCGGCTTCCAGGGCCTGCTCGGCCAGCTCGGCCTGGCGCGCCAGCTGCTGCGCGGTGGCGCTGGGCAGGTAGCCGGCGCGGCCCTTCTCGAACAGCGCCATGCCCAGCGCCTTCTCCAGCCGGCGCACGGCGCGGAACACGGTGGACACGTCCACCGCCAGCAGTTCCGCGGCCCGCGCCAGGTTGCCGCCACGCACCAGGGCGAGCACCAGGGCGAGGTCGGTGTATTCCAATCGGTATTGCATAGACGCACTCATGGGTTGCGCAATCGCCAATTTCGATTGCGCCAGCGCAACTATAAAGTGGCCAGCATCGCCCGCCAATGGGTGTCAGTGCAGGGGAACTGGGGATGCGCAAGGTACGCAAGGTCTTACGGATCGGCCTGATCGGCGACCGCGACAGCCGGGTCACCGCGCACTGGGCGATTCCCCTGGCGCTGCAGCAGTCGCTGCTGGCCCACGCCGGCACCCTGCGCCTGGAATGGCTGGATACCCAGCGCCTGGCCAACGGCCTGCCGCTGGACGGCTATTCCGGTTTCTGGTGCACCCCCGGCAGCCCCTACCGCAGCACCGAAGGCGCGCTGCGCGCCATCGCCCATGCGCGCAGCCGCCAGGTGCCCTACCTGGGCACCTGCGCCGGTTTCCAGCACGCCCTGCTGGAGCGTGCGCGCAACGTGCTCGGCTGGGACGACGCCACCCACGGCGAGGTGGAGCCGCGCGCCACGCGGGCGGTGATCCACGCCCTGCCCTGCGCGCTGATCGAGGTGCGCGAAAACATAACGCTGCGCGCCGGTTCGCGGCTGGCCGAGGTCTACGGCCAGCCGAGCATCCGCGAGGGCTACCGTTGTAGCTACGGGGTCAACCCGGAGTACCAGGAGGCGCTGTTCGGCGACGCGCTGCAGGCCAGCGCCCATGGCGAGGACGGCAGCATCCGCGCCCTGGAAGCCAGCGACCATCCGTTCTTCGTCGCCACCCTGTTCCAGCCCGAGCGCAAGGCCCTGGCCGGCGTCAGCGTACCGCTGGCCGAAGCCTTCCTGCGCGCCGCCAACCGCCACGCGAGGCACCCCGCATGATCGCCAGCACCCCGCAACCGCGCTACTTCGCGGTGATCTTCACTTCGCTGCGCACCACGCAAGACAGCGGCTACGGCGAAACCGCCGAACGCATGCTCGAACTGGCGCGCGAGCAACCGGGCTACCTGGGCGTGGAATCGGCGCGCGGCGAGGACGGCCTGGGCATCACGGTGTCCTACTGGCAGGACGAGGCCAGCATCCGCCACTGGCGCGAGAACGCCGAGCACCAGCTGGCGCGCGAGGGCGGCCGGCGGGACTGGTACGCGCGCTTCGCGGTACGCGTGGCGCGGGTGGAGCGCGCCTACGGCTTCGAACGCTGACTGAAAACCTGCCCGTAGGAGCGCGCCATGCGCGCGATTCGCGGGCATGGCCCGCTCCTACGGGGAAGCACCGACGCAGGGCGCATAACCGTTCGCGGTTATCCGCCGTCGGCCCGGGCACCGGAGCCGACGGCAGCGGCGGATAACGCCGTAGGCGTTATGCGCCCTACGGGTTGGCCGACCGATTCCTCCTGTAGGAGCGCGCCATGCGCGCGATTCGCAGGCGTGGCCCGCTCAGCACCGACGTAGGGCGCATAACCGTTCGCGGTTATCCGCCGCCGACCCGAGCGCCGGAGCCGACGGCATCGGCGGATAACGCCGTAGGCGTTATGCGCCCTACGGGTTTCCAGAGAAACAACCGCGCGCACCGGAGCGCCCCGTTCAGGAGGCCGAACGAAGCCCGAGCTGAGGAGGCCGGGCGACATGGATGTCGCAAGAGCCCCGCGGGCTACAGGGACGTACCCTCGGGGCGGGCCTCCGGTGCTCGGGAATTCGTGAGGGAAGCCCGGCTTGCCGGGCCCGGATGCCGGGGCAAGCGTTCTTGGTTACTTCTTTGGCGCTTGAAAGAAGTGACTCGCCGAGAGGCGAAACCAGAAGCATCCGAGCACTCTGAAGCGGCGCAAACACACCCAACCACAAAGTCTCTGGGTCCCCGCGTTCGCGGGGATGACAAGGTGAGGAGCAGCGTGGCCCGCGCCTACAGCCACCAGCGCAGCAGGAAGAACACGCCCATGCTCAGCAACACGCTGAGCAGGGTATTGCGCGTCCACAGCACCAGCCCCACCGCCACCACCGAGCCCAGCAGATACGGGTTGTCCAGCCGCAGGTTCAGCTGGTGCTCGGGCAGGAACACGATCGGCCCGCAGATCGCCGTGAGCATCCCCGGCACGGCGAAGCCGAGGAACTGCCGCACGTTGCTGCCCAGGCGAATCGGCAGGCGCGGTTCGAGGAACACATAGCGGTTGAAGAAGACGATCAGCCCCATGCCGACGATCACGGCCCAGACCATCATGCCGACCTCCCGCTGAACTTGTTGCAGACGAAGCCCGCGGTCATCCCCGCCAGCCCCGCCAGGACCAGCGCCGAACCCAGCTGCCAGTAGCTGAACAGCACCGAGCAGAACAGCGAGACGGCGACGCAGACCACCGTCGGCACGTTCTTCACCACCGGCGCGATCAGCGCCACGAAGGTGGCCGCCACCGAGAAGTCCAGGCCCAGGTGTTCCAGGCCGGGAATGCTGCTGCCCAGCAGCACGCCGGCCAGGGTGAAGAGGTTCCAGGCCACGTAGAACGTCAGGCCGACGCCCAGGGCGTACCAGCGGTTGAAGGTTTCGCGGTCATGCTGGCTGGTCAGGGCGAAGAATTCGTCGGTGAGCAGGAAGCCCAGGCCCAGGCGCCAGCGCCCCGGCAGGTCGGCGATCACTGGGCGCATGCTCATGCCGTAGAGCAGGTGCTGGGAAGTCAGCAGCAGCGTGGTCAGCATGATCGAGAAGAACCCTGCGCCGCCCTTGAGCATGCCGATCGCCACCAGTTGCGCGGCGCCGGCGAAGACGATGGCCGACAGGCCCTGGCCGTGCGCCGGGGTGAGCCCGGCCTCGATGGCCAGCGAGCCCGCCAGCAGGCCCCAGGGCAGCACCGCGATGGACAGCGGCAGGATGGCGATGGCGCCCTTGAGGAAGGCGCGGGAGGGAAGCAGTTGTGCGGACATGGACGACGCGTTCAAGGCAGGAAAGCGCTCAGCTTGGCAGAAACGACCTCGGGCCGCCTTGAACGTTCTTGCGCACTTGTGAGTTTGGAGCTTCGGAAATCAGGGGGATTTTCCGCCGGGCATTGAGGACTTTTCCGAGTGATCACTATTTGATCAGTCCATAGCATATGCACGACTCCGATTCACCGCCTGGTACTTCCCGTGCGCATCTCCCTGCTGTGTCTGTTGCTGTTGTTGTCCCTGCTCCCCCTCGCGGCCGAGGCCGATGACCTGGGCGGGCCGTCCTGGCGACGCTACGAGCCGGCCGAGCGGACGCTGGGCGCGCTGTTCAAGCCCCACGGCAAGCCCGGGCTGCAGGCACCCGGGACCGACCGCGACATGCACCGCCTGCTGCAACGCGCCCGGCAGTTGGTGGGCACGCCCTACCGCTGGGGCGGCACCTCGGCGCAGACCGGTTTCGATTGCAGCGGCCTGCTGGTCTACCTGTTCCGCAAGGAGGTGGGCGTGGAACTGCCGCGCACCACCGGTTCGATGATCCGCCAGAGCCACCGCAGGGTACCGCGCCACGCGCTGAAGCCGGGCGACGCGGTGTTCTTCAGCCAGAACGGCAGCGAGCGGATCAGCCATGTCGGCCTGTACCTGGGCGACAGCCGCTTCATCCATGCGCCGCGCACCGGCAAGACGGTGCGCATCGACTCGCTGGCCAACAGCTACTGGGATCGCAACTTCACCACGGCGCGACGGTTCAGGCACTGAAGCGCCAGCCACGCCATTCCCCTGTAGGAGCGCGCCCTGCGCGCGATTCGCGGGCAGGGCCCGCTCCTACGCAGAGCGCTTCGGCGCGACTCAGTCCGCCTTGGCCGCCTTCTCGCCCTCGGCGGCGATCTGCTGGCTGTCCCAGCCGCCGCCCATGGCCGCGATCAGCTGCACGCTGGCCACCAGGCGGTTGCCGTAGAGGGTCAGCACGCTGCGTTCGTTGGACAGCGCCGTGGTCTGGGTGGTGACCACGCTGTTGTAGTCCACGGTGCCGGCCTTGTACTGGTTGCTGGTCAGGCGCAGGGCCTCGCGGGCCGCGTCCAGCGCTTCCTTCTGCGCGCCGCTCTCCTCCTCCAGCACGCGCAGCTGGACCATGTAGTCCTCCACTTCACGCATGCCGTCGAGCACCGTCTGCCGGTAGCTGGCCACGGTCTGGTCGTAGCTGGCCTCGGCCTGTTCCACCTGGGAGGAGATCAGCCCGCCGTCGAACAGGGTCATGGCGAACTGCGGGCCGATCGACCAGTAGCGGTTCGGTGTCTCGATCCAGTTCTGGAAGCTGCCGCTGCGGTAGCCGCCGGCGGCGCTCAGGGTCAGGTCGGGGTACCAGGCGGCCTTGGCCACGCCGATCTTGGCGTTGGCGGAAATCACCTGGCGCTCGGCCGCGGCCACGTCCGGGCGCCGCTGCAGCAGTTGCGAGGGCACCAGCGCCGGTACCGCCGGCAGCTTCGGCACCTGGTTGGTGGCGGCCAGGCTGAAGTTCGCCGGGGCCTCGCCCACCAGCACGGCGATGGCGTGCTCCAGCTGCGCGCGCTGGTACTTGAGGTCGATGGCCTGGGCCTCGGTGCTCTTGAGCTGGGTGCGCGCCTGGGCCACGTCGGCCTTGGTGACGATGCCGGCGTTGTACTGGTTGGTGGTGAGCTTGTACGCGCGCTGGTAAGCCTCCACGGTGTCGTTGAGCAGCTTGATCTGCTGGTCCATGACCCGCAGCTGCAGGTAGTTCTGCGCCAGCTGCGATTGCAGCGACAGGCGCGAGGCGGCCAGGTCGGCGGCGCTGGCGTCGCGGCTGGCGGTGTCGGCCTCCAGCTGGCGGCGCAGCTTGCCCCACAGGTCCAGCTCCCAGCTCACCCCGAGGCTCGCCGAGTAGCTGTTGCTGATGCCGCCGCCACCGCCGCTGGACACCGTCGAGCCATCGGACAGGCGCACCGTACTGCTGCTGCCGCCCTGGCCGGAGCGGGTCTTGCCAGCGTCGGCGCTGATGGTCGGGAAGAACGAAGAGCGCGAGCCCTTCACCAGCGCCGCGGCCTGGCGGTAGCTGGCCTCGGACTGGGCGAGGGTCTGGTTGGCCTTGAGCAGGCGCTGCTGCAGGTCGTCCAGGCTCGGGTCGGCGTACAGCGTCCACCACTGGCCGTGGCTGCCCAGGTCGGCCGGCTGCGCCTGGCGCCAGCCCTCGCCTTCCTTGAAGGCGGCCGGCACGCTGACCTGCGGGCGCTGGTAGTCGGGGCCCACCGCGCAGCCGGCGAGCGCCGCGCACAGCGCCAGGGCGAGCAGGCCGGGGGAAAGGTTCGGGCGGTTCATAGCTGTGTCTCCAGGGCGCCGTCGGTGCGCACGCCGCGCTTCTGGTTGACCCAGTGGCGCAGGCGGTCGAGGTAGAGGTAGACCACCGGGGTGGTGTAGAGGGTGAGCAGCTGGCTGCCGATCAGGCCGCCGACGATGGTCATGCCCAGCGGGCGGCGCAGCGCGGCGTCGCCGCCGATGCCGAAGATCAGCGGCAGCGCGCCGAGGATGGCCGCCAGGGTGGTCATCATGATCGGCCGGAAGCGCTTCATGCAGGCTTCGAGGATCGCCTCGCGCGGGGTCAGGCCGAGGGTGCGTTCGGCGTCCAGGGCGAAGTCGATCATCATGATCGCGTTCTTCTTGACGATGCCGATCAGCAGGATCACCCCGATCAGCGCGATCAGCGACAGCTCGGTGTTGAACAGCATCAGCGTGAGCAGCGCGCCCACCCCCGCCGAGGGCAGCGTGGAAAGGATGGTCAGCGGGTGCACGTAGCTCTCGTAGAGGATGCCGAGGACGATGTACACCGCCACCAGCGCCAGCAGGATCAGCCAGGGCATGTCGTTCTGGGTGTCCTGCACGGCGCCGGCGTTGCCTTCGAAGGTGGCCTGGATGTCCAGCGGCAGGTGCAGCGGCTCCAGCGCCGCCATCACCGCGTCGCGGGCCGGGCCGATGAGCGCGCCGGGCGCCAGGTTGAAGGAGAAGGTGGTGGCGGCGAACTGGCCCTGGTGGTTGACCGTCAGCGGCGCGCGGCTGGGCTCCACGTGGGTGAAGGCCGACAGCGGCACCTGCTGGCCGTCGCTGCCGATCACGTAGACCTGGCGCAGTTCTTCTGGACTCTGCTGGAACGGCTGGTCCACTTCCATCACCACGTGGTACTGGTTCAACGGGTTGAAGATGGTCGAGACCTGGCGCTGGCCGTAGGAGTTGTTCAGCACCGCGTCCACCGCCGCCATGTCGACGCCGAGGCTGGCGGCGCGGTCGCGGTCGACCACCAGGCGGCTCTGCACGCCCTTGTCCTGGGCATCACTGTTGACGTCGACCAGTTGCGGCAGCTTGTTCAGCACCGCTTCCACCTTGGGCGCCCATTCGCGCAGCAGGTCGAGGTCGTCGCTGCGCAAGGTGAACTCGTACTGCGCGTTGCTCTGCCGGCCGCCGATGCGCACGTCCTGGCCGGCCTGCAGGTAGAGGGTGGCGCCGGGAATGTCGGCGAGCTTCTTGCGCAGCCGCGCGACTATGGCGTCGGCGGAATCACGCTCGGAAATCGGCTTGAGGGTGACGAAGAACGAGCCGGTGTTGCTCGACTGCCACTTGCCGCCGCCGACGAAGCCGACCACGTTCTCCACCCCCGGATCCTTCGCCAGGATGGTGCGGAACTCGGCCATCTTGCGGTCCAGGGCCTGGAAGGAAATGCTCTGGTCGGCCACCGCGAAGCCGCGCAGGCGCCCGGAGTCCTGCTGCGGCAGGAAGCCCTTGGGCACGATGGCGAACAGGTACAGGTTCAGCGCGATGCAGCCGAACATGATCACCACCATCAACCGCGAATGTTCCAGCGCCCAGCTCAAACTGGCGCGGTAGCGCAGCATGAAGGCGACGAAGTAGCGGTTGCTCTGCCGCGCCAGCGAGGCCTTCTGCGGCCGCTCGACACGCCGCAGCAGGCGCGCGCAGAGCATCGGCGTGAGGGTCAGGGAGACCACCAGCGAGACCAGGATGGCCGCCGCCAGGGTCACCGAGAATTCGCGGAACAGCCGCCCGGTGATGCCGCCCATGAGCAGCAGCGGGATGAACACCGCGACCAGCGACAGGGTCATCGACAGCACCGTGAAACTCACCTCGCGGGCGCCGCGGACCGCCGCGGTGATCGGGTGGTCGCCCTCCTCGATGCGCCGGGCGATGTTCTCCACGACGACGATGGCGTCGTCGACCACGAAGCCGGTGGCGATGATCAGCGCCATCAGCGACAGGTTGTTCAGCGAGAAGCCGCACAGGTACATGACCGCGAAGGTACCGACCAGCGACACCGGCACCGCCAGGCTGGGAATCAGCGTGGCGCGGCCGTTGCGCAGGAACAGGTAGACCACCAGGATCACCAGCAGCACCGAGATCACCAGGGTCAGCTCGGCCTCGTCGAGGGACGCGCGGATCGACGGGCTGCGGTCGTCCATCACGTTGAGCTTGACCTGCGGCCCGAGCACGTCCTGGATCATCGGCAGCTGCGCGTGGATGGCGTCGGTGGCTTCGATGATGTTGGCGCCGGGCTGGCGGGTGATGATCAGCAGCACCGCCGGCAGGTTGTCGGAGAAGCCGGCGTTGCGTACGTCTTCCACCGCGTCGCTGACCTTCGCCACATCCTTCAGGCGCACCGCCGAGTTGGTCTCGGCGTTGTAGTGGACGATCAGCGGCGCGTATTCGCTGGCCTTGCGCAGCTGGTCGTTGGCGTCCACCTGCCAGTGCCGCTCGCCGAATTCCAGGGCGCCCTTGGGCCCGTCGGCGTTGGTGTTGGCGATGGCGGTGCGCACGCTGTCCAGGGAGATGCCGTAGTGGCTGAGCAGGTCCGGGTTGACGTCCACCCGCACCGCCGGCAGCGAGGAGCCGCCGACGCTGACCTGGCCGACGCCCTTCACCTGGGCCAGCTTGGGCGAGACGATGGTCGAGGCCAGGTCGTACATCTCGCCGCGGGTGTAGGTGTCGGAGGTCAGCGTGAGGATCATGATCGGCTGGTCCGACGGGTTCGCCTTGCGGTACGTCGGGTTGTTCGGCATGCCGGTGGGCAGCAGGCTCATGGCCGCGTTGATCGCCGACTGCACCTCGCGGGCGGCGCCATCGATGTCTTTCGACAGGTCGAACTGGACGACGATGGTGGTGCTGCCCAGGGAGCTGCTGGAGGTCATGTCGGTGACCCCGGCGATGCGCCCCAGCGAGCGTTCCAGCGGCGTCGCCACGGTGCTCGCCATGGTTTCCGGGCTGGCCCCGGGCAGCGAGGCCTGGACCATGATGGTCGGGAAGTCGACGTTGGGCAGCGGCGCCACCGGCAGCAGGCTGAACGACAGCCCGCCGGCCAGCAGCAGCGCCAGGGTCAGCAGGAAGGTCGCGACCGGGCGCAGGATGAACGGACGGGAAAGGTTCATCAGCCCCGCTCCACGCCTTCGTCAGGGGTGTTCACGTCGAGCCCGTGGCGCTTGCGCCAAGTTGCCCAGCGCAGCGCCAGGCGGTCGAAGTAGAGGTAGATCACCGGGGTGGTGAACAGCGTCAGCAACTGGCTCAGCAGCAGCCCGCCGACCATGGTCACGCCCAGCGGCTGGCGCAGTTCGGCGCCGGCGCCGCCGGCGAGCATCAGCGGCAGCGCGCCGAGCAGCGCGGCCATGGTGGTCATCAGGATCGGCCGGAAACGCAGCAGGCAGGCCTGGTAGATCGCCTCGTGCGGTGGCTTGCCCTCGTTGCGTTCGGCGTCCAGGGCGAAGTCGATCATCATGATCGCGTTCTTCTTGACGATGCCGATCAGCAGGATGATGCCGATGATCGCCACGATGCCGATGTCCTGCCCGGCGAGCATCAGCGCCAGCAGCGCGCCGACGCCGGCCGAGGGCAGCGTGGAGAGGATGGTCACCGGGTGGATGAAGCTCTCGTAGAGGATGCCCAGCACGATGTACATGGTGACGATGGACGCCAGCACCAGCAGCAGGGTGTTCGACAGCGACGCCTCGAACGCCTCGGCGGCGCCACGGAAGCTGCCTTCCAGGCTGGCCGGCATCTGCATCTGCGCCTCGACGTCGCGGATCGCCTGCACCGCCTCGCCGAGGGCGACGCCCTTGGCCAGGTTGAAGGAGATGGTCGCGGCCGGGAACTGGGCGATGTGGTTGACCGCCAGCAGGGTGTGGCGCTCCTCCACCCTGGCCAGGCTCGACAGGCGCACCTGGGTGCCGTCGCTGGCCGGCACGTAGAGGTTCTCCAGCGACTGCGGGCCGAGCTGGAAGTCCGGCGCCACTTCCAGCACCACGCGGTACTGGGTGGCCTGGGTGAAGATGGTCGAGATCAGCCGCTGGCCGAAGGCGCTGTAGAGCACGCTGTCGATGTTCGACAGGCTCACGCCCAGGCGCGAGGCGGTGTCGCGGTCGATGTCGATGTAGGCCTGCAGACCCTTATCCTGCCAGTCGCTGGCGACGTCGGCCAGCTGCGGCAGTTCCTGCAGGCGTCCGACCAGCTTGGGCACCCATTCGGCGAGCACGTCCGGGTCGGCGTCCTGCAGGGTGAACTGGTACTGGGTACGGGCGATGCGGTCTTCGATGGTCAGGTCCTGCACCGGCTGCAGGTACAGCTTGATGCCCGGCACCTTCTCCAGTTCCGGCTGCAGGCGGCGGATCACTTCGCTGGCGGTCAGGTCGCGCTCGCTGTGCGGCTTCAGGTTGATCAGCAGGCGCCCGGTGTTGAGCGTGGCGTTGGTGCCGTCGACGCCGATGAACGACGACAGGCTGGCCACGTCCGGGTCGGCCAGCACCACCTTGGCCAGTTCCTGCTGGCGCGCGGCCATGGCCTGGAAGGAGATCGACTGCGGCGCCTCGGCGATGCCCTGGATCACCCCGGTGTCCTGCACCGGGAAGAAGCCCTTGGGCATGAACAGGTAGAGCGCGGCGGTCAGCACCAGGGTGCCGATGGCCACCAGCAGGGTCAGCCCCTGGTGGCGCAGGACCACGCGCAGCGCGGCGGCGTAGCGCTCGATCATGCGTTCGATGAAGGCCCCGGCGGCGCGGGCGAAGCGGCCCTCCTGCTCCGGCTCGATGTGCTTGAGCAGCTTGGCGGCGAGCATCGGCGTCAAGGTCAGGGAGACGAAGCCGGAAATCAGGATGGCCACCGCCAGGGTCACGGCGAACTCGCGGAACAGCCGGCCGGCCACGTCGCCCATGAACAGCAGCGGGATGAGTACGGCGATCAGCGAGAAGGTCAGCGAGATGATGGTGAAGCCGATCTGCCTGGAACCCTTGAGCGCGGCTTCCAGCGGGCTGTCGCCCTGTTCCAGGTAGCGCGCGATGTTCTCCACCATGACGATGGCGTCGTCGACCACGAAGCCGGTGGCGATGGTCAGCGCCATCAGCGTCAGGTTGTTGATCGAGAAACCGGCCAGGTACATCACGCCGAAGGTGCCGATCAGCGACAGCGGCACGGCGAAGCTGGGGATCAGGGTGGCCGAGAGGTTGCGCAGGAACAGGAAGGTCACCATCACCACCAGGCAGACGGCGAGGAACAGTTCGAACTGCACGTCCTTGACCGAGGCGCGGATGGTCGTGGTGCGGTCGGTGAGCACCGTCACCTCGAGGCTGCCCGGCAGGGTCGCCTGCAATTGCGGGAGCATCTGCTTGATGCTGTCGACCACCTCGATGACGTTGGCCCCCGGCTGACGCTGGATGTTCAGCACCACCGCCGGGGCGTCGTTGGCCCAGGCCGCCAGGCGCACGTTCTCGGCGTCGTCGTCGACACTGGCGACGTCGCGCACGCGCAGTGGCGAGCCGTTCTTGTAGGCGACGATCAGCTCGCGGTAGGCGTCGGCGGACTTCAGCTGGTCGTTGGCGTCCAGGGTCGAGGAGCGCGTCGGGCCGTCGAAACTGCCCTTGGGGCCATTGAGGTTGTTGTTGCTGACGGTGGTCTGCAGGTCTTCCAGGCTCAGCCCGGCGGCGGCCAGGGCCGCGGGGTTGGCGCGGATGCGCACGGCCGGGCGCTGGCCGCCGCTGATGCTGACCAGGCCGACGCCGGAGATCTGCGAGATTTTCTGCGCGAGGCGGGTGTCGACCAGGTCCTGGATCTTCGGCAGCGGCATGTCCGGGGACATCACCGCCAGGGTCAGGATCGGCGCGTCGGCCGGGTTGACCTTGCTGTACACCGGCTGGTTCGGCAGGTCCTTGGGCAACAGGCTCTGCGCCGTGTTGATCGCCGCCTGGACTTCCTGCTCGGCGACATCCAGGTTGACCTGCAGGCTGAACTGCAGGGTGATCACCGAGGCGCCGCCGGAGCTGGTGGAGGACATCTCGTTGAGCCCGGGAATCTGCCCCAGCTGGTTCTCCAGCGGCGCGGTGACCGACGAGGTCATGATGTCCGGGCTGGCGCCGGGGTACAGGGTGACCACCTGGATGGTCGGGTAATCCACTTCCGGCAACGCCGAGATCGGCAGGAAGCGGTAGGCGATGATCCCCGACAGCAGGATCGCCACCATCAACAGCGTGGTGGCGACCGGCCGCAGGATGAACAGGCGCGAGGGGTTCATTCGCTCTTACCGCCGTCCTGGGCCGGGGAGTCCGAACCGAACGGCTTCGGCGAGCTGGCCCCGCCCTCCTCGCTGGCTTCCGCGCGGGCCTGCTCGTCGCTGGCGACGATGTGCAGACGGGTGCCGTCGCGCAGGCGGTCGGTGCCTTGCACCACCACCCGCTGGCCTTCCTGCAGGCCCTTGCTGACCACCACGCGCTCGCTCTCGCTGGTGCCCAGTTCGACCAGCTGGCGCTTGGCCTTGTCCTCGCCGTCGGCGACGTACACGTAGGTGCCGTCGTTGCCGCGCTGCACCGCGTTGGCTGGGATGCTCAGCACGCCGTGCAGGGTCTCGGCGAGCAGGCGCACGTTGACGAACTGGTTGGGGAACAGCTTCTGGTCGGCGTTCTCGAAGGCGGCCTTGAGCTTGACCGTGCCGGTGGTGGTGTCGATCTGGTTGTCCAGGGTCTTGAGCACGCCGCTGGCCAGGGTCAGGTCCTGGTTGCGGTCCAGCGCCTCCACCGGCACCGGCTGGGTACCGGCGAGCTGGCGGGCGACAGTGCCCAGTTGCTGCTGCGGCAGGCTGAACACCACGGAGATCGGCTTGACCTGGGTGATCACCACCAGCGGCGTGGTGTCGCCGGACGTGACCAGGTTGCCGACGTCCACCTGGCGCAGGCCGACGCGCCCGGCGATGGGCGCGCGCACCTGGGTGAATTCGAGGTTGAGCCTGGCGTCGTCGACCTGGCCCTGGTTGGTGCGCAGGGTGCCTTCGTACTGGCGCACCAGGGCTTCCTGGGTGTCGAGGGTCTGCTTGGCGATGGAGTCCTCGGCGAACAGGCCCTTGTAGCGCGCGAGGTCGATCTGCGCGTTCTTCAGCTGCGCCTGGTTCTGCTGCAGGGTGCCGACCGCCTGGTCCAGCGCCGCCTGGAACGGCCGCGGGTCGATCACCGCGAGGACGTCGCCGGCCTTGACCTGCTGGCCTTCCTGGAACGGCACCTTGACCAGCTGGCCGCTGACCCGCGCGCGCACGTTCACGGTGTTGTAGGCGGTGACGGTGCCGAGGGCGTGGTAATGCACCGGCAGGTCGCCCTTGAGCACCGCCGCCACGCTGACCGTGACCGCCGTGCCGCCGCCCTGCCCGCCCGGTCCGCGCCCGGCCATGGCCGCCCCGCGCCCGCCACGCCCGCCCTGGTCGGCCTGGGGCGCCGAAGAGCCACTCTTGTGCAGCCACATGCTCAGGCCGACCACCCCGGCGAAGGCGACTGCGGTGATCAACCAGGGGCGCAGGGCGCGCAGTTTCGAGGGCTTTCCGTTGCTTGGGGTCATAGTCGTCTTCAGGCGGCCAAAGGTCTTGGATGATAGCTAGGCAGCCGCAAAAACGCCGCATCCACGATGCAGCGCGCAACGACTTACCTTCAGGGTCGAACGATAAGCACAGCCCGGCCGCAGGCAAAGTCTCTTTACCCGCTATTTACCTTTGAATAACCGAGGCTTACGCAGCTTGGACGGGATTCGCGGCGAGGCGTTCCGCGACGCACAAACGAAGATGCCGCCCGGCCAGGGGCACGGGCGGCATCGGCGGGGCGGGCGCGAGGGCGCCCGGCCGGGATCAGCTCAGCGCGGCGACGGCGGCGGCGTAATCCGGCTCATCGGCGATTTCGCCGACCAGCTCGCTGTGCAGCACCTTGTCGTTCTCGTCCAGCACCACCACGGCGCGGGCGGCCAGGCCGGCCAGCGGGCCGTTGCTGATAGCCACGCCGTAGTTGGCGAGGAAGTCGGCACCGCGCATGGTCGACAGGTTGACCACGTTGGCCAGGCCTTCGGCGCCGCAGAAGCGCTGCTGGGCGAACGGCAGGTCGGCCGAGACGCACAGCACCACGGTGTTGGCCAGCTTGCTGGCCTCGACGTTGAACTTGCGCACGGAGGTGGCGCAGGTCGGGGTGTCGACGCTGGGGAAGATGTTCAGAACCTTGCGCTTGCCGGCGAAGTTCTCCAGGGTCACGTCGGCCAGGTCGGCGCCGACCAGCTTGAAGGCCGGGGCCTTGTCGCCCTGTTGCGGCAACTTGCCGTCGACGTTGATCGGGTTGCCCTTGAGGGTCACTTGAGCCATTGCGGTATTCCTTCTGTCGTGGGATGGCCGCGCCACGGAGGGCGGCGCGGCCGGGAATTCGGGGCCGGCGGCCATCCTAGCACGAACTTGTCCGAGCGAATCGGTCGGGCATGTTACGCGCCGCCCTGCTCGTGAACCTCCATCAGCACACCTCACCTCCCCCCGTCATCCCCGCGAACGCGGGACGCGGCTCCATCGCGAACAGCGCTTGCGCTGGCCCGAAGGGGAATAACCCAGAGGCTTTGTGATTGGGGTTGGGGGTAGCTCGAATGTTTCGGTGCCCCTTGTAGGGCGCATAACGCCTACGGCGTTATCCGCCGTTACCATCGACTCCGCCGCTCGGGCCGGCGGCGGATAACCGCGAACGGTTATACACCCTACGACACCGGCGTATGCTGCGTCGGTATCCATGAAGGAGGCCGCATGCGCCTGCCCCGCTCCGCCCTGCTGTTCACCCTCGCCCTCCCCGCCGCCGCGCTGGCCGACGAGCCCTGCCAGGTGCTCGCGGTGGCCAGCGGCGACCGCCTGACCTGCCGGCTGGCCGACCAGCGCAGAGTCGAGGTGCACCTGAGCGGCATCGAGGCGCCCAGACCCGGCGAGCCCTATGCCGAGGTCTCGAAGGTCAACCTCCAGCGCCTGGCCGAGGGTCATGGCGCGACACTGGTACGGCCTCGACGGCTGGACAGCGGGGACGTCAGCGCGGCGGTCTGGGTCGAACCGGCGGACTGCCCCGGCTGCGGCCACACCCTGGATATCGGCCGCGCCCAGCTCGCGGTCGGCATGGCGCGCTGGCACGCCGACGCCCCGCAAGGCGAAGAGGAGCGCGCCCAGTACAGCTTCGAGGAACATGAAGCGCGGGCGCGCAAGGTCGGGCTCTGGCGGCCGCCGGCGCAGCCCTGAAACGACGAAGCCCCGGCAAATGCCGGGGCTTCGTCTGTTAGCGCAGTGCGATCAGGCCTGGGCGAAGGCCGCGGCGATCTCGGCGCGGGCGCCCTTGAGTGCGTTGGCGCGCGGTTCTTCACCGTAGGCCAGGCCTTCGGCGCCAACCACTTCGATGTCGGTGATGCCGAGGAAGCCCAGCACCAGCTTCAGGTAGTCGACGTGGGCCGCGCCGCTCGGCTGGCCGGCATGCAGGCCGCCGGCGGTGGCGACGATGATCACTTTCTTGCCACCGGCCAGGCCCACCGGACCGGCTTCGGTGTAACGGAAGGTCTTGCCGGCGACGGCGATGCGGTCGATCCAGGCCTTCAGTTGGCTGGGCACGCTGAAGTTGTACATCGGCGCGCCGATGACGATGGCGTCGGCGCCCAGGAATTCCTCGATGCTGCGCTCGCCCAGGGCGGCCTCGTGCTTCTGCGCGGCGTCGCGCAGTTCGGCCGGGGTGCCGGCGGCGACCAGGCTGGCGGCGGACAGGTGGCTGATGGCGTCGGTGGCCAGGTCACGGTAGGTCACCTGCACGCCCGGCTCGGCGGCGGTCCAGGCCTGGACCACTTCGCCGCTCAGTTGGCGGGAGGCGGAAGCGTCGCCGAGGATGCTGGAATCGATGTGCAGAAGTTTCATGGGGTGGCTCCTGTGAATGTGGGGTAGGACGCGATGGAGTGAATGCTACGCATGTAGCCAATCATCGATAAGTCGGTAAAAATGTGATTAATCGTCCCACCAGCAGGACAATCCCATGCAGGACCTCAACGATCTCTTCTATTTCGCCAAGGTGGTCGAGGCCGGAGGCTTCGCCGCCGCCGGCCGCGAGCTGGGCCTGCCGAAGTCACGCCTGTCGCGGCGCGTGGCGGAACTGGAAGCGCGCCTGAACGTGCGCCTGCTGCAGCGCACCACCCGCAAGCTGGCGCTCACCGACATCGGCGAGCGCTACTTCCGCCACTGCCAGGCCATGCTGGTGGAGGCCGAGATGGCCGACGAAGTGGCCGCCCAGCTCAGCGCCGAACCGCGCGGACGGGTGCGCCTGTCGTGCCCGGTGGCGCTCGCCGAAACCTCGCTGAACGACATGCTGCCGGGCTTCCTGGCCAGCTACCCGCAGGTCAATCTCGACCTGCTGCTGACCAACCGCCGGGTCGACCTGGTCAACGAAGGAGTGGACGTTGCCCTGCGCGTGCGCGTAGCCGGCGACGAGGACCCGTCGCTGTTCAGCCGCCGCCTGCGCTGTGCCGGCACCGCGCTGGTGGCCACCCCGGCGCTGCTGCAGGGGCGCAACCTGAGCACGCCGGAGGACCTGGCCGGGCTGCCGGTGCTCGGCGCCGCGGGCAACGACCGCAAGGTGCGTTTCAGCCTGCAGGGGCCGGGCGGCGAACGCCGCGAAGTGGCCCTGGAACCGCGCCTGGCGGCGGAGGACTTCAATCTGCGCAAGACGGTGGCGCTGGCCGGCCTGGGGATCACGGTGCTGCCGCTGTACTACTGCATCGATGAGCTGGCCAGCGGCCGACTGGTGCGGGTGCTGCCCGACTGGCAGGAACCGGAGGCTTTCCTCCAGGCGGTCTACCCGCACCGGCGCGGGCTGCTGCCGGCGGTGCGAGCGCTGATCGACTACCTGGCCGAGAGCTTCGCGCGCAGCGACGAACCGCTCTAGAGCAGCGTCAGCAAACGCGCGAAGAGCGCGCCGCCGAACAGACGGTCCAGCCAGAACAGCTGGTGCGCCAGGACGATCACCCAGAACACGATCTGGTAACTGGCCTTGCGTGTCTTGTGGCGGAACACCCGCTGCGCCAGCAACGCGCCGGGCCAGCCGCCGAGCAACTCCAGCAGGTGCAGGGTCTGCTCGGGGGTGCGCCAGGCGCCCTGCTCGGCGCTGCGCTTGTCGCGCCAGTAGGCGTAGAACGCCGCCAGGCTGAGCAGCGGGTAGGCCAGCAACCACCAGCCCAGGCCCGCGCGCAGGCTGACGAGCACGCCGGCCAGGGGCAACAGCAGCAACAGGCCCAGCAGCATCAGCGCGGACGCCACGCCCGAGGGCCGCGGCGCCGGCGTGGCGATCTCGCGGCCGCTGCGGGCCTTGGCGCGGGTCGCCGGCGCGACCGGCTTGCGGCGGATCGCCGGCACGTCCACGGCCAGCCCGGCCAGCCGCGCGTGCTCGGCGCGCGGGCGGCCCTGGCGGTCGCTGCCGGCGATGAAGCGTACCGCGTCGCCGGCTTCGGGCCGGCGGTCGCCACGGAAGTCGCTGATGTGCAGGAACAGCTCCGCGCCGCCGGCCTTCGGGCGGATGAAGCCGAAGCCCTTGTCGTCGTCCCAGCGGCTGATGACGCCGTCGCGTTCCTGGTTCATCGCTGCTTCCTCAGGGTGCGGCGCCGGACCAGTCGATCAGGTCCAGTTGCCAGGTCGCCAGGATCAGCAGGCCGAAGGCGATGCGATACCAGGCGAACACCGCGTAGCTGTGGTTGGCGATGAACTTCAGCAGGCCGCGCACGGCGATCATGGCGAAGATGAACGAGGTGACGAAGCCGATGGCGAATACCGGCAGGTCCGACGGCTGGAACAGGTCGCGGTACTTGTAGCCGGAATAGACCGCGGCGCCGACCATGGTCGGCATCGCCAGGAAGAACGAGAACTCGGTGGCGGCCTGGCGCGACAGGCCGAACAGCAGGCCGCCGATGATGGTGGCGCCGGACCGCGAGGTGCCCGGGATCAGCGCCAGGCACTGGGCGCAGCCGACCTTGAGGGCGTCCTTCCAGGTCATCTCGTCCACCGTCTCGGCGCGGATAATGTGCTTGCGCCGCTCGGCCCAGAGCATCACCACGCCGCCGACCACCAGGGCCGCGGCCACGGTGATGGGGTTGAACAGGTAATGGTGGATGACGTCGGCGAAGGCCACCCCGAGCACCACGGCCGGGAAGAAGGCGATCAGCAGGTTGACGGTGAAACGCTGGTCGCGCCGCCGCGTCGGCAGGCCGACCACGACCTGGAAGATCTTCCCGCGAAATTCCCAGACCACCGCCAGGATGGCGGCCAGTTGGATGATGATGTTGAAGGCCTGCGCCCGCTCGCCGACGAAACCCAGCAGGTCGGCGACAATGATCTGGTGGCCGGTGCTGGACACCGGAAGGAACTCGGTCAGCCCCTCCACCACCCCAAGAACGAACGCCTGGAAGGCATTCCACGACTCCATACTGCTTCCCCCAATGGCGTCTTTATAGGTTTTATGAATCTCTGCACGCCTCGCCATAACTCGCGAGCCTGGCCCGCGAGGGCTCGGAATGCTACTGCATTGCATCGCCGGCGGTGAGGGTGTAACGAAAATTTCTCACACGGACGATGGGCGACAGCGACAGCGCTTCGGCGACGAAGCGGTGAGGTCTGACAACCGGGGCCGCCGATCATTCCCTTTACAGCTGCCGAAGCGTGCCTAAACCCTTGAATTAACAGTGCACTTTCGTACCAGAATGTTACTTCAGGGGCCATCATGTCTCACCCCTGAAACACCGCTGCAGGCGTAAAACTCAGAAAACACGCAAACATCGACAGCTTCACGAAAAACCGTATCAGCGGTGATACGCATCTATCTTCAGCACCGTTCTAGAGCGGTTCCAGCCTTCCAGAGCGGCTCGCGCATGCTGGCCAGTGTTTCAACACGGATACAGTAAACCTCCACCCGCTCTCACCCTCTTCCTACAAACCTCTGAAAACAAAGCGAAAACAGATTCCGGCACGGCTAATGCTCCAGGTTGGTACTGCTGTTTAGGGCACAGCGCACCAAAAGGGATCGCCATCATGGGGAACTCAAAGGAAAGGAGCGGCTCACTGCTCGTCGCTCTGGTCTGTTGCGGAACGCTGCTGGTCAGCGCCGTCGCCGAGGCGGGCGACGGAACGATCGTCCTGAACCGAACCGTGCAGCCGCGCATGGCAACCACCCCGACCATGGTGCCGGACCCCAATCCGACCACCGTCAATCCGAACATCTCCCCCCAGGTCAACCGCCTGACCAGCAACGAGCTGACCGATAACGATATCGCCGGCGTGTCGAGCGGCACCGGGCTCTCCGGCCGCGTGTTGCAGAACGGCACCCTAACCGGCCCCCACGGCATCGACCAGAGCACCGCCCAGGGTCTGCCGGGCATGAACTCCGGACATAGCGGCACCGGCAACAGCATCGCCAACACCGTGAACCGCAGCGTGACCCAGGGCCTTGCACCGCTGCGCGTCCTGACCGGAGCACCCTGACATGAAACAGCATGCCCTGCTTTCCGGCCTGCTCGCCCTGTTCTGTGGCGCGGCCCTCGCCGATGGCGCACCGACGCCAATGACCATCAACCAGTCGACGCTGAGCAACGTGGCTCCCGGCTATCACGGCAACGTCGGCGTCAACCAGGCGGCCGGCGACGCCCAGCAGCAGGCCAACGGTCGCGCCATCGCCATCGGCAGCCAGGCCCAGGCCAGCACCCGCTTCACGCAAAGCAACGTCACCAGTACCGATCTCAGCCAGTCGACGCGCTCCTCCATCGAAGGCAACTCCTTCGCCAATGGCAGCGGCGCCGTCGGCGTCAACCAGGCGGCCGGTGCCGGCAGCCAACAGGTAAACGCCATGCGGATCAGCATCAGCGCCTATCCGCAGGGCATGGACGACAGCGAGCTCTCGCAGCAGAGCGTCACGCTGTTACCGAACTCGGGAGCGGGTGGAAGCACCTCTGGCGAGCGCAGGGTCGACACGAGCGACCAGGCGTTCAGGAGCAGCCAGGGCGTGGTCCAGCTTAACCAGAGTGCCGGGGTGGGCAACCACATGGCCAACACCCTGAGCATCCGGGTCGCGGATTGACCCGATAAGTAGTGTCGTATCCAAACAACACGAAAAAATCTGCAAAGGAGAACCACCATGAAAGCATCGATGGTAATTAAGCCGCTGGCTTTCGCGATCGCCGCTGGCATCGCTGTATCGGCTTATGCAGGTGACGATCACGACAGAAACGACCGGTACAAACCCGATCCGTACGCAACCAAGGACGCTGGGGCAGCGGCCGTAACCGTGACGGAGCAACACATCAGTCAAGGCACGGTCAACAACGAAGGCACCGAAAACACCGCTCGCCTGGGCGGCTCGGTGAATGGCAGCAGTGGCGATGAAGCCGCCCGCAACGGCGGCGGTGGCGGCGGCAGCGACGAAGGCGGCGGCAACAACGTCGCCGACGGCGCGGCCGGCAACATCGGTCTGAACATGGCAGCTGGCGACGTCAACCAGCAGAGCAACAGCGCTGCGCTGTCGACCGCGGACGAGGACTTCGTCTTCGGCACCGCACTCGCCGTTACCTACACCGACCAAAGCGGCCCGAACGCCGGCGTGACCAACCACGGTACGCAGAACAACGCCTCCGTGCGCGACTCGCTCAACAACACCTCCGGCAACATCGGCGTCAACATCACCGCCGGCAACTACAACCAACAGTCCAACTCGCTCGCAGCAGCCGTATCTGGCGGCCGTATCGCCATCGCCGCCGCCGCGACCGGGCAGGACTCGCAAAACAACACCGTCCAGAACCTCGCCACCACCAAGTACAAGGAGCAAACCACCTACGGCTTCTTCGTAGCCAAGGGCACCTACGAGGGTGAAGGGAAGATCTACGACAAGGATCACAGAGGCGGCGGTTACGACGACAAGAACGGCGGCAACAAACATCCTGACGCCACCTTCACCGAAGAAGGCGACATCCATCTGGTGGGCTTCTACACCGGGAACAAATGGGTGCCGAACGGCTACAAAGATGTCGTGAAAAACAACGCCATCATGATGGACTCCCTGCAAGGAGCTTCCGGCAACATCGGCGTGAACATTTCCGCCGGCACCAACAACCAGCAGAGCAACTCGCTGGCCATCGCTGCAGGTTGCAAAGCCTGCATGTAACGCAGCACTGGGAGGCTCCGGCAACGGAGCCTCTCTCTTTGCGGGAGTCTTAGCGATGAGACCGGTACTGTCCTGCCTGGCGATCGCCCTCGCGTTGTGCTGCGCGGGCCAGGTCCAGGCTGCCAACCAGGGGTTCGCGGTTCTGCCCGGCGGCGCGCTGGCCTTCAAGAAGGTGGAGAGCCTTCGCGAACGGCGCTTCAGCGGACTGGTCCAGCAGAAAACCGACTTCAGCTGCGGCGCGGCGGCGCTGGCGACCATCCTTCGCCAGGCCTACCACCTCGACGTGGACGAGCACTTCGTCATCGAGGGCATGCTGGTGAAGGCGAACGCCGACCTGGTACGGACCCAGGGCTTCTCGATGCTCGACATGAAGAACTACGTCCAGGCCATCGGCATGCGCGGGCGCGGTTATCGGGTGTCGGCCCCGAGCCTGGAGACGCTCAAGGTCCCGGTCATCGTGATGATGGAAATCAACGGCTACAAGCATTTCGTCGTGCTGCAGCGGGCCAACAAGGAATGGGTCTACGTCGGTGACCCCGTGCTTGGCAACAAACGCTATCGCCACGACGACTTCGCCAAGGGCTGGAACGGCATCATCTTCGCCGTGATCGGTCCCGGCTACGACAAGGACAACGCCCTCATGTCGCCACCGGAGCCCCTCACCGCCCGCAACAGGCTGGATCGATTCCGCCCGGTAAAGGACACCGAACTGATGGATTACGGCTTTATCCAGAGCGACTTTTTCTAAGTTATCGATAAAGGGCTGGACGCCCGGGAGAAGGACATGAAAATTCCAATCTGGCTGAGCGCCATCTGCCTGGCCGCCAGCCTCCCGGCCACTGCGACCGAAGCATTCAAACCCATCGAATTGAAAGACGCCGAAATGGCCCAGCTGCGCGGGCGCTATACCCTGCCCGGGCGGATCATCAGCTTCGGCGTCGTGATGAGCAGCACCTGGACCAACTCCAACAATGCCAGGATCGGTGCAACCGTCAGCATGGAGATGGGCCAGAAGAACCAATACATGCCGCAGTTCTACGTTTCCTCCGACAAGAGCAACGGCTCCGGCAACCAGATCGCCTCCGGCACCGGTACCGTCACCGGCGGCGCCGGCCTGGCGCAGACCGGCGGCGTAACTCAATCGTCACGCTCTGCCGGCAACTTCAACACCTCGCGGAACAACTTCGCGCTGAACGTGAAGGAGTCCGACACGCCGGATAACAGCCAGCCACAAGGCCAGGCGCTCAACGGCAGCTTCACCGACTCCAGCGCGGCCGGCACCGTCCAGGTCACGCAGGCCGGCGGCGGCGTGCAGATCGCCATCGCCGCCAACCAGAACCAGGGCACCGCCCTGCAGAACCTCGGCGCCAATGGCCTGCTGCAGGCGACCAAGCTGCTCGGCGACAGCAACCTGGTCAGCAACCTCACCGAGCTCAACGTGGTGCTGCGCAACAACATGCCGTCCGCCGGGGCGCTGAACTGCAACCTCGACATGCTGAAGAACCTACGCGCGGGAGGAATCTGATCTACGCTGCTTTCAGCCGTCCATTCACTATAAAAATGGAACCCTCGCCATGCACCGATCGCTCTCGCTTCGTGCCGCAATCTGTGTATCCGCGTTACTCCCCTCGACTTTGGTGCACGCCGCTACCGAAGCCGAGGTGGAGGCCCTGAAACAGGAACTTCTCCAACTCAAACAACGCTACGAAACCCAGCAGAAGGCGCTGATGGTGCTGGAACAACGCGTGCGCCAGGTGGAAGAACAGCCCGCCGCGCCGCAGCAGCCCAAACGCCTGGCCGTGGCGACCAACAAGCCGACGCCGCCCGGCACCAGCAGCGCCGCCGGCAGTTCCTATGGCGAATCGCTGAAGGACGACGCCAACCCGCCGAAAAGCGTGGAAAACCTCTACGACGAGGCCAGCGGCTTCTTCGGCAACGGCGCGTTCAGCTTCGAGACCGGCCTGACCTATACCCGCTACGACACCAAGCAACTGGTTCTCAACGGCTTCCTGGCGCTGGACTCGATCTTTCTCGGCAACATCAACGTCGACAACATCAAGGCCGACAACTGGCAGCTCGACCTGACCGCCCGCTACAACTGGAACAACCGCTGGCAGTTCGATATCAACGCCCCAGTCATCTACCGCGAGTCGACCTACCAGTCCGCCGGCGCCGGCAACTCCACGGCGGTGTCCAGCGAAGAAACCGTGACCCGCGACCCGACCCTGGGCGACGTCAACGTCGGTGTCGCCTACAAGTTCCTCGACGAAACCGAGACCCGGCCGGACGCGGTGTTCAGCCTGCGGGTGAAGGCCCCCACCGGCAAGGACCCCTACGGCATCGACCTGGTGCAAGCGCCCGGCAACGACAACCTCACCGTGCCCAAGGACCTGCCCACCGGCAACGGTGTCTGGTCCATCACCCCGGGCATCTCGCTGGTCAAGACGGTGGACCCGGCGGTGCTCTTCGCCAGCCTGTCGTACACCTACAACATGGAAGAGTCGTTCAGCGACATCAACCCGTCGGCCACGGTCAAGACCAAGGGCAAGGTCGACCTCGGCGACTGGTTCCAGGTTGGCGCGGGCGTGGCCTTCGCCCTGAACGAAAAAATGAGCATGTCGTTCTCGGTTTCCGACCTGGTCGCGCGCAAGAGCGAGATCAAGCAGGAAGGCGGCGACTGGACCTCGGTGCCCGGCAGCGACATCAACGCCGGCCAGTTCAACTGGGGCCTGACCTACGCCTGGAGCCAGAACCTGACCATCGTGCCCAACCTATCCATCGGCATCACCCCGGACGCCCCGGACTTCAGCTTCAGCGTGAAATTCCCCTACTACTTCTGACAGCACGCTCACGAAAACGGCCCCACTCGGGGCCGTTTGCGTTTGCGCGCTTCGCGCTCAGCGCAGCTGGTGCTTGTGCAGCAGGCGGTAGAAGGTCGGCCGCGAGATGCCCAGCACCCGCGCCGCCAGGCTCAGGTTGTCACCGTGGCGTTCGAGGACGTCGCACATCGCCTGGCGCTCGGCGCCGAGCTTGTACTCCTCCAGGGTCACCAGCGGCACGCGGTCGGTGCGGCCGCGCTGGCGTTCCAGGCCCAGGTCGCGAGCCTCGATCTGCCGCCCCTCGGCCAGCACCAGGCCACGGCGCACGCGGTTGGCCAGCTCGCGCACGTTGCCCGGCCAGGCGTGTTCGGTCATCGCCGCCAGGGCGTCGTCGGAGAAACGCCGCGGCCGGCGCCCGGTCTCGACGCTGTACAGGTGGGCGAAGTGGCTCGCCAGCAGCGCCAGGTCGCCGTTGCGCTCGCGCAGCGGCAGGGTCGAGACCTGCAGCACGTTCAACCGGTAGTACAGGTCCTCGCGGAAGCTGCCGGTGCGGATGGCCGCCTCCAGGTCGAGGTGGGTGGCCGCCAGCACCCGCACGTCCACCGCGATCGACTGGCTGCCGCCAACCCGCTCGATCTGTTTCTCCTGCAGTACGCGCAGCAGGTTGGCCTGCAGCTCCAGCGGCAGGTCGCCGATCTCGTCGAGGAACAGGGTGCCACCGTTGGCCTGCTCGAAACGGCCGATCTTGCGCTGGTGCGCCCCGGTGAAGGCGCCCTTCTCGTGGCCGAACAGCTCGGACTGGATCAGGTGCTCGGGAATCGCTCCGCAGTTGATCGCGATGAACGGCCGGTTGGCGCGCCGCGACTGGCGGTGCAGCGTCCGCGCCACCAGTTCCTTGCCGGTACCGCTCTCGCCCCGGATCAGCACCGGCGATTCGGTGGGCGCGAACTTCGCCAACAGTCGGCGCAGTTCCTGCATCGAACGGCTCTCGCCGAGCAACTCGTGCTGGTGCTCGACGCTGTGGTTGCTGCCGCGCCCGCGCAGGCGCGCCATGCCGAAGGCGCGACCGAGGGTGACCTGCACCCGCGCCACGTCGAACGGCAAGGTATGGAAATCGAAGAACCATTCGCAGACGAAGTCACCCACTTCCTGGATAGGCAGGGCGTCCGGGCTGAGCACCGCGATCCACTCGGTGCCGCTGCGGCTGATGAGGTCCTTCACCGATTCGGGACGTTCCAGGTGCTCCGGATGCAGGCGCAGCAGGCCGACGTCGCAGCTGCGATCGCTCGCCGCGTCGAGCTCGCAACTGTCCACCTCCCACCCTGCCGCCCGGAGTCCGGGCAGTAATCGCCGGCAATCGTCGCAGGGATCGACCACCAGCAATCGACGTCGTTTGGACGCTGCTTCGAGCATGCTCCCTTCCTTGGCGCCATTTTTTTGAAAAACTTTAAAAAACAGAAGCTTGGCGCTCTGATTTGTAAAGCTAGCAATCTCTTGACGCGTCCATCGACCGTTTTTCTATAACGTCAATACCGAAACGATCTCAATACATGCCCCCTCTCCATCGCGGTACGGCTCGCGGCGCGGCGGCAGGCCTATAAACGCCGAAGGCGCCCCCGCGCGGGCGCCTTCGGCGTGTCTGCTGCTCGTCGGCTCAGGGCACCATGGCCATGCCCACGCCGAAGCGGTTCCAGGCGTTGATGGTGGCGATGGCCAGGGTCAGGCTGACGATCTCGGCGTCGCCGAAGTGCTCGCGCAGTGCCTCGAACTGCTCCTGCGGCGCGTGCTTCTCGGCCAGCAGGGTCAGGCTTTCCACCCAGGCCAGGGCGGCGCGCTCACGGGCGCTGAAGAATTCGGTCTCGCGCCAGACACTCAGGGTCTGCAGGCGCGCCTCGGTCTCGCCGGCCTTGCGCGCGTCGTTCGCGTGCATGTTCACGCAGTAGGCGCAACCGTTGATCTGCGAGGCACGCAGGCGAATCAGCTCGAGCAGGGAATGCTCCAGGCCGGACCTGGCCAGGGCCTGTTCCAGCCCGAGCATTGCCTTGTAGGCGTCGGGGGACTGCTTGGCCCAATCGATACGTGCGCTCATGGTTCTCTCCAGTGGGGCCCGCGGGTTGCGGGAATGGCGATACCTTAGTCCCGCCGCGGCCGGCGTCGAATAGCCAATGCCGGGTATTCCGCGCAGTCCAATGGGGCCATTGGCTCAACGGTCGATGCGGGTGGAGAGGATGATCGAGGACATGGTGCGCTCCACCCCGTCCAGCGCGCCGATGCGATCGAGCAGCGCGTCCAGGTCGCGGATCGACAAGGCTTCGACGATGGCGATCATGTCGAACTGGCCGCTCACCGAATGCAGCGTCTTCACCTCGGGGATCTTCTCCAGCGCCTGCACCACCGGGTGCGACAGCTTCGGCAGCGCGGTCACCAGCACGTGGGCGCGCACCAGCGACTGCGCGTAGCTGTCGGCCACCTTGATCGAATAGCCGCTGATCACCCCCTGTTGCTCCAGGCGCTCGATGCGGCTCTGCACGGTGGAACGCGACACCCCGAGCTTGCGCGCCAGCTCCGAGACCGACTCGCGGGCGTTGGCGCGCAGCAGGTTGAGCAGGGCCGCGTCGGCGCTTTTCGTCATATTGCCAATTCCACTGGTTGAATTAATAGAAATCTCTTCGTCATTTTGCAGATTCACGGATTCATTTCAACGACTCCCTCTGCAACCATGTCCGCCGACACCGGCCCGCTTCAGCGCGCCCCCGCGCCGGCCCTCCGCCCATCGGGCGGGCGCCGTCGCGTTGCGTGCGGCAAGGCAGGAATGCCTCGCCTGGACGATGCTGAAGACAGTGGCCACGCGCCTACCCGTTGGGAGAGACCCATGCACAAGAAGAATCGCCATCCCCACACCCCCGGCAAGCAGCCGGTGACCATCTTCGGCCCGGACTTCCCCTTCGCCTTCGACGACTGGCTGGAGCACCCGGCCGGCCTGGGCAGCATCCCGGCGCACAACCATGGCCAGGAGGTCGCCATCGTCGGCGCCGGCATCGCTGGCCTGGTGGCGGCCTATGAATTGATGAAGCTGGGCCTCAAGCCGGTGGTCTACGAGGCCGCGAAAATGGGCGGGCGGCTGCGCTCGGAACCCTTCGAGGGCGCCGACGGGGTGATCGCCGAACTCGGCGGCATGCGTTTCCCGGTGTCCAGCACGGCCTTCTATCACTACGTCGACAAGCTCGGCCTGGAGACCAGCCCCTTCCCCAACCCGCTGACCGCCGCCTCCGGCAGCACGGTGGTGGACCTGGAAGGCACCAGCCACTATGCGGAGAAGATCGACGACCTGCCGGACATCTTCCGCGAGGTCGCCCAGGCCTGGGCCGAGGCCCTGGAGGACGGCGCGCGCTTCTCGGAAATCCAGGACGCCATCCGCGCGCGCGACACCGTCAAGCTCAAGGCCCTGTGGGACGAGCTGGTGCCGCTGTGGGACGACCGCACCTTCTATGACTTCGTCGCCACCTCCAAGGCCTTCTCGCGCCTGTCCTACCGCCACCGCGAGGTGTTCGGCCAGGTCGGTTTCGGCACCGGCGGCTGGGACTCCGACTTCCCCAACTCGATGCTGGAAATCTTCCGCGTGGTGATGACCAACTGCGACGACCACCAGCACCTCGTCGTCGGCGGCGTCGAGCAGGTGCCGCGCGGCATCTGGAACCACGCGCCGGACACCCTCGCCCACTGGCCGGCCGGCACCACCCTGGCGAAGCTGCACAACGGCGCGCCGCGCCCGGGGGTGAAGAAGATCGCCCGCGCCGCCAGCGGCAACCTGGCGGTCACCGACTACTGGGGCGACACCCGCGAGTACGCGGCGGTGCTCACCACCTGCCAGAGCTGGCTGCTGACCACCCAGATCGAGTGCGAGGAAGCGCTGTTCTCGCAGAAGATGTGGATGGCCCTGGACCGCACCCGCTACATGCAGTCGTCGAAGACCTTCGTCATGGTCGACCGGCCGTTCTGGAAGGACAAGGACCCGCAGACCGGCCGCGACGTGATGAGCATGACCCTCACCGACCGCCTGACCCGCGGCACCTACCTGTTCGACAACGGCGACGACAAGCCGGGGGTGATCTGCCTGTCCTACTCGTGGATGAGCGACGCCATGAAGATGCTCCCGCACCCGGTGGAGAAACGCGTGCAACTGGCCCTGGACGCGCTGAAGAAGGTCTACCCGAAGCTGGACATCGCCGGCCACGTGATCGGCAACCCGATCACCGTGTCCTGGGAGGCCGACCCGCACTTCCTCGGCGCCTTCAAGGGCGCCCTGCCCGGTCACTACCGCTACAACCACCGCATGTACTCGCACTTCATGCAGGACGACATGCCCGCCGAGCAGCGCGGCATCTTCATCGCCGGCGACGATGTATCCTGGACCCCGGCCTGGGTGGAAGGCGCGGTGCAGACCTCGCTCAACGCGGTGTGGGGTATCCTGCGCCACTTCGGCGGCGCCACCCACCCGGACAACCCCGGCCCCGGTGACCGCTACGCCGAACTGGGGCCGATCGCCCTGCCCGACTGAACCCAGGAGCCAGCGCCATGCGCATCGCCCTCTACCAGTGCCCACCCGGGCCCGACGACCTCGCCGGCAACCTGCGCCGGCTGCGCGAGGCCGCGCAACGCGCGGCCGCCCAGAGCGCCGACCTGCTGGTCTGCCCGGAAATGTTCGCCAGCGGCTACAACATCGGCGCCGAGCGCGTCGCCGCCCTGGCCGAAGCCGCCGACGGCGCCATCGCCGAGACGGTGGCCGGGATCGCCCGCGAGTTCGACCTGGGCGTGCTCTATGGCTACCCGGAGCGCAACCCGGCCGGCGCGCCGTTCAACAGCGTGCAGCTGATCGACCGGCGCGGCGAGCGCCGCGCCAACTACCGCAAGACCCACCTCTACGGCGACCTCGACCGCAACCAGTTCAGCGCCTCCGACGAGCCGCCGGCGATCGTCGAGCTGGACGGCTGGAAGATCGGCCTGCTGATCTGCTTCGACGTCGAGTTCCCTGAGGCGGTGCGCACCCTGGCGCTGGCCGGCGCCGACCTGGTGCTGGTGCCGACGGCGAACATGCACCCCTACGAATTCGTCTGCCAGGTGCTGGTACCCACCCGCGCCTACGAGAACCAGGTGTTCCTCGCCTACGCCAACTTCCAGGGCCACGAAGGCGAGCTGGAATACTGCGGCCTGAGCTGCGTGGTCGCCCCGGACGGCCAGGTGATCGCCCGGGCCAAGCAGCCCGACGAGTTGCTGATCGCCGACCTGGAGCCGGAGCGCATCGCCATGGTGCGCGAAGGCTACAGCTACCTGCGCCTGCGCCGGCCGCTGCTGTACCGCTCCTGAGCTGCAGCGGATAAACCCGTAGGGCGGATAACGCCTGCGGCGCTATCCGCCGTTACCGTCGGCTCCGGTGTTTGGGCCAACGGCGGATAACCGCGAACGGTTATGCGCCCTACCACGCTGGGTTCCCGCGTTCGCGGGAATGACGGATGTGGGTTCAGGATGACGCCGAACTTTCCGGCAACGCCGAACGGCCCCCTCTCACGCTTGCGGGAGAGGGCTGGGGAGAGGGGCTCTTGCCTTGGCTGCGATGTTCCGCGCCGCTCCGAGCCTGCCCCACCGCCTCGTTTCGCCCCCTCGGGCGACCTACTTTGGCAAACGACCCAAAGTAGGCAAAGGTCTTGCCCCGGCATCCGGGCCCGGCAAGCCGGGCTACCCTCACGAATTCCCCCGCCACGGCGGCACGCCCCGACAGTACGTCCCTGTACAGATCGGGGCTCGCGCGACATCCATGTCGCCCGACCTCCTGAGCGGGGGCTTCGCTCGGCCTCCTGAACGGGGCGCTCCGGTGCGCTCGGAAGTTTCACTGGAAACCCGTAGGGCGCATAACGCCTACGGCGTTATCCGCCGTTATCGTCGGCTCCGGCGTCTGGGCCGACGGCGGATAACCGCGAACGGTTATTCGCCCTACGTCACTGCTGTACCGCTCCTGAGGCGCGAACAACGCACGGCGAATGAAAAACGGCGCCCTCGGGCGCCGTTTTCATGTGCAGCGGAATCAGCCGTTGCTCTTCTTGATGATCGCCTCGGCGATGTTCGCCGGCGCCTCGGCGTACTTGGTGAACTCCATGGAGTAGCTGGCGCGGCCCTGGGACATCGAGCGCACGTCGGTGGCGTAGCCGAACATCTCGCCCAGCGGCACCTCGGCGCGGATCACCTTGCCCGCCGGGGTGTCTTCCATGCCCTGGATCAGGCCGCGGCGGCGGTTCAGGTCGCCCATCACGTCGCCCATGTAGTCCTCGGGGGTCACCACCTCGACCTTCATCACCGGCTCCAGCAGCACCGCGCCGCCCTTCTGCGAGAGCTGCTTGGTGGCCATGGAGGCGGCGATCTTGAAGGCCATCTCGCTGGAGTCGACATCGTGGTACGAGCCGTCGAACACCGAGGCCTTGAGGCCGATCAGCGGGTAGCCGGCAAGCACACCGTTCTGCATCTGCTCCTCGATGCCCTTCTGGATCGCCGGGATGAACTCGCGGGGAATCACCCCGCCGACCACCTCGTTGACGAACTCCAGGCCGTCCTTGCCCTCGTCGCCCGGTTCGAAGCGGATCCAGCAATGGCCGAACTGGCCGCGGCCGCCGGACTGGCGGACGAACTTGCCCTCGATCTCGCATTTCTTGCGGATCGCCTCGCGGTAGGCGACCTGCGGCTTGCCGATGTTGGCCTCGACGTTGAACTCGCGGCGCATGCGGTCGACGATGATGTCCAGGTGCAACTCGCCCATGCCGGAGATGATGGTCTGGCCGGTCTCCTCGTCGGTCTTGACGCGGAACGAGGGGTCTTCCTGGGCCAGCTTGCTCAGGGCGATGCCCATCTTCTCCTGGTCGGCCTTGGTCTTGGGTTCCACCGCCACCGAGATCACCGGGTCGGGGAAGTCCATGCGTTCGAGGATGATCGGCTTGTCGATAGCGCACAGGGTGTCGCCGGTGGTGACATCCTTCATGCCGATCAGCGCGGCGATGTCGCCGGCGCGCACTTCCTTGATCTCCTCGCGCTGGTTGGCGTGCATCTGCACCATCCGCCCGACGCGCTCCTTCTTGCCCTTCACCGAGTTGAGCACGGCGTCGCCGCTGCTCAGCACACCCGAATAGACGCGGGCGAAGGTCAGGGTGCCGACGAAGGGGTCGGTGGCGATCTTGAAGGCCAGCGCGGAGAACGGCTCGCTGTCGTCGGCGTGGCGTTCGTCGTGGCGCTCCTCGTCGTCCGGGTGGGTGCCCTTGATCGCCGGGATTTCCGACGGCGCCGGCAGGTAGTCGATCACCGCGTCGAGCACCAGCGGCACGCCCTTGTTCTTGAACGAGGAGCCGAGCACCGTCGGCACGATCTCGTTGGCCAGGGTGCGCTGGCGCAGGCCGGCCTTGATCTCCTCGACGCTCAGCGCCTCGCCCTCGAGGTACTTGTTCATCAGCTCGTCGTTGGCCTCGGCGGCGGCCTCGACCATGTGCGAGCGCCACTCGGCGGCCAGCTCCCTGAGCTCGGCGGGAATCTCTTCCTCGCGGTAGCTGGTGCCCTGGTCGTCGTCGTTCCAGTAGATGGCCTTCATCTTCACCAGGTCGACCTGCCCGTTGAAGTTCTCCTCGGAGCCGATGGCCAGCTGGATCGGCACCGGGTTGTGGCCCAGGCGGCGCTTGATCTGCTCGACCACGCGGAGGAAGTCGGCGCCCTGGCGGTCCATCTTGTTCACGTAGGCCAGGCGCGGCACGTGGTACTTGTTGGCCTGGCGCCAGACCGTCTCGGACTGCGGCTCGACGCCGTCGGCGCCGCTGAACACCACCACCGCGCCGTCGAGCACGCGCAGCGAGCGCTCCACCTCGATGGTGAAGTCGACGTGGCCGGGAGTGTCGATGATGTTGAAGCGGAATTTCTTCTCGTACTGCTTGGTCGAGCCCTGCCAGAAGGCGGTGGTGGCGGCCGAGGTGATGGTGATGCCACGCTCCTGCTCCTGCACCATCCAGTCCATGGTCGCCGCGCCGTCGTGCACCTCGCCCATCTTGTGATTGACGCCGGTGTAGAAAAGGATGCGCTCGGTGGTCGTGGTCTTGCCGGCATCCACGTGCGCGACGATGCCGATGTTGCGATAGAGCTCGATGGGCGTGCTGCGAGCCATGATCTACTCCGTATCTGCTGGATGGCTGAGGTTTCGACCGCGGACGGCGGCGCGTCCGCCGAAGAAGGCAAACCCGCGAATAAATGCCTTCGGGACAGGCTCAAGGTAGCGCGTCTGCGTGGCAATTCCAGTACCGTCCGCACACGCGGTGGCATTTCCAGCACAACCTCGGGGGCGGCTGGGACGCGCCCGGCCTCGATGGCCTGGACTAGGCCAACGGGCTGAGCCTCCCGATCCGGACTCGCGTCGAGCCCGCCGCCCGGCTCAGTCGAGGTAGGGGCCGAGGCCCGGCGCAATCGGCAGTTCCAGCTCCATCCAGAGCAGCAGGAACAGCGCCCAGGACACCAGGAAGCCCAGGGCCACCGGCAGCGTCATCGACGCCAGGGTGCCGATGCCGGCGTCCGCCTGGTAGCGCTGCAGGAACGCCAGGCACAGGCTGAAGTAGGGGCTCATCGGCGTCACTATGTTGGTCGAGGAGTCGGCGATGCGGTACGCGGCCTGCACGAAGGCCGGCTCGAAACCCACCAGCATCAGCATCGGTACGAAGATCGGAGCCATCAGCGACCACTGTGCCGAGCCCGAGGTGATGAACAGGTTCATCACCGTCACCAGGCCGAGGAACGCCAGCACCAGCGGCACGCCGCCGAAGCCGCTGCTGTCGAGCAGGTGCGAACCGCCGACGGCGATCCATTCGCCCAGGTGAGTCCATTTGAACCAGGCGAGGAACTGCGCGATGGCGAAGAACAGCACCAGGGTCGGCGCCAGTTCCTTGACCGCCTCGGCCATGAAATGGATGGCGTCGCGAGCGCCGCCGATCTTCCCCGCGCTGCGGCCGTAGACCCAGCCCAGGATCAGGAAGAAGAGCGCGAAGATGGCCACCGCGCTGGCCAGCAACGGCGAAGGCACCAGGCCACCGTCGGCGTTGCGCAGCGGCGCGCCGGCCGGCAGCACCGCCGCGAGAAGCGTGGCGACCAGGGCCAGCGCCGTCCAGCCCACTCGCCGCAGCCCGCGGAGCTCCGCCGCGTCGAGAGGCGTGATGTCGACCACCACGTCGCCGCGATAGGGCCCGGCCAGCGGCTCGACGAAGCGTTCGATGATGAAGGCACCGACCACCGACAGCAGCACGGCGGAACAGGCGACGAAATAGTAGTTGTCGATGGGCGAGACATAGGCCGCCGGGTCGATCGCCTGCGCCGCGCCGGTGGTGATCCCGGAGAGGATCACGTCGGTCGGGGTGATCAGCAGGCTCGCGTCGTAGCCCGCCCCCACCGCGACGAAGCCGGTCACCGCGCCGACCAGCGGGTTGCGCCCGGTGGCCTGGAAGATCATCGCCGCCAGCGGAATGAGGATGACGAAGGCGGCATCGGCGGCCACGTGGCTGCACATGCCGACGAGGAAGATGACGAAGGTGGTCAGCGAGCGCGGCGCCTTCATCACGCTGACCTGCATCAGCGCGCCGACCAGCCCGCTCTTGTCGGCGACGCCGATGGCCAGCAGGATCACCAGCACCGCCCCCAGGGGCGGGAAGTCGACGAAATTGTCGACCACCGAGGTGAGCGCGAAGACCAGGCCGTCGACGGAGACCAGGCTCCGGACGCTGACCGCCTCGCCGGTCTTGGGATGGACTCCGGCGACACCGTAGGCCGCCAGCGCCCAGGACAACAGGGCGACACCCAAACACAACGACGCGAACAGGACCACCGGGTGCGGAAGCCGGTTGCCCGCCCGCTCGACGGCGTTGAAGAAACGCTGCATGATGGACTCTCCTTGGCCGCGACGCCGGCGCCGGCTTGCGCGGGACGACGCGGCATGTCGCGGCATGTCGCGGATTCGCGGAAGGCCCGCGGCACGGGCCGGTTATCGCGCGTGCTCAGCTGAGCGGACGCAGGCGCCGCTCGGCGAGGGCCACGAACATACCCGCGGCGACGGGCAGGATTTCGTCGCGATAGTCGTAGCGCGGATGATGAAGATAAGCGCCGTCTTCGCCATTACCGACGAAGAAGTAGCAACCCGGAACTTTCTCCAGGTAGAACGCGAAATCCTCCGCCCCCATCGTGGGAAGCTGGTGCATGTAACCCGCCTTCTCCGCCCCCAGGACCTCGATGGCGGTCTCCACCACGAATGCGGTTTGCGCGGTGTCATTGACCAGCGCCGGGATACGCAGCGTCTGTACCAGCTCGGCGCGCGCGCCATGGGCCTGGCAGACCTGGGCGACGATACGGCGCAGCGCCTCGTCCACCACCGCGGCGGCTTCCGGCGAGCCGTCACGGGTGTTGATGGTCAGCGTCGCCTGGCCGGGGATGACGTTCTGGCTGTTGCCGCCCAGGAACCGGGTGACCGTCACCACGCCGGACTCCAGCGGCGACAGGCACCGGGCGACCACGCCCTGCAGCGCCTGGACCACCGCCGCGCCGACGAAGATCGGGTCGACCGTCAGGTCCGGCCGCGAGGCGTGGCCACCCTTGCCGCCGATACCGACCTCGTACAACGAACTGCCGCCCATGCTCGGGCCGGCCTTGGCGAACACCTGGCCAAGCGGATAACCGGGACGGTTGTGATAGCCGAAGATGGTCTCGACCCCGTCCAGCGCGCCTTCCTCGATCATGCGCGCGGCGCCCAGCCCGCCTTCCTCCGCCGGCTGGAACAGCAGCTGGATGCGCCCGCCGAGGTGCGCGTGCCGTGCGGCGAGCCGGCCGGCGGCCAGCAGCAGCGAGGCGGTATGCCCGTCGTGGCCGCAGGCGTGCATCTTTCCCGGACTCCGCGAGGCGTAGGGCAAGCCGGTGTCCTCCTGGATCGGCAAGGCATCCATGTCGGCGCGCAGGCCTATGCTGGGTCCGGGCCGGCCGGTGTCGAGCAGCGCGACGACACCGGTGCCCGCCACGCCGGTGCGCACCTGGTAGCCATGCCCACGCAAGAACGCGGCGACCAGGTCTGCGGTGGCGTGCTCCTCGTACTTGAGCTCCGGATTGCTGTGCAGTTGCTGACGGATGGCACGCGCCTCCGCGATCGCCGCGGTGGTGAATAAGGGCATCGAAGACCTCCACAAGGTTGTTGTTGTCGTTCCGCAGGCCTGCCGAGCGGGATTGTTAGCCGGACACTTGAGCTGCCACAATTTCATTAATTCGCAACCTTCATTGCCTTTAAGGCAAACCAGGAGCTCCATGCAGCACCTCGCCCTGCGTTACTTCCTGGAGGTAGCCCGCGCCGGATCGATCAGCGAAGCCTCCAGCCAACTGCACGTTTCCGGCTCGGCAATCAGCCGGCAGATCGCCCGCCTGGAAGACGAACTCGGCGTCGCGCTGTTCGAGCGGCGCCCTCGCGGCATGGCGCTCAGCCCGGCCGGCGAAGTGCTGGCGCAGCGTGTGCGGCGCATCGCCCTCGATACCGACAGGGCCCTGGCCGAGGTGCGCGAGTTGCAGGGGCCGCATCGCGGCACGGTACGCCTGGCGGCCTACGAAGGCTTCGCCATCGACTGGCTGCCGCCGATAGTCGCGCGGTACCGGCGCGCCTACCCGGAGGTCCGATTCGAAGTCTGGGTGGGTAGCTCAGCGGATATCTGCGAGCGGGTCGGCGACGGCCGCGCCGATATCGGCATCACCTACAGCTACAGCGCACCGGCGGCGATCAAGGTGGAACGCATCCTGCGCCGGCCCATGCGGGTGCTGGTGCCGCGCGGGCATCCCCTGGCGGCGCGCGCCTCGGTCAGCCTGGCCGACCTGGCCGATGAAGTCCTGGCCCTGCCGGACCGCCAACGCACCCAGCGGCAGTTGATCGACACCGCCCTGGCCGGCCAGGGGCTGACCCTGGAGCCAGCCTTCAGCAGCAACTCCATGGCTACCCTGAAGGCGTTCGCCCTGGCATCCGGGGCGCTGCTGTTCTCCAGCGCGCCGGACGACCCGGCGGGTGGGCAGGCGAGCGCGGTCGTCGCGCTGCCGCTGGAAGACGAAACCTTGCAGGCCAGCGTCCTGCAGGTCATCACCCTGCGCGAGCGCCACCTGCCGACCACCGTCAGCGAATTCCTGGGCTTTCTCGATCAGTCCATCGAGCATTGACCAGATATTTTTACGTTTAATTTCAATATCTTAATGAATAAATCGCATGTCAATTCTGGAAAAAGCTCGATCTCTATGGGGTTATTTTGATTTTTAATGTTAAAAATCAACTAGATACGAAAATTACCTAGAATCGGGATTTAACTTTAACGAGCGCGCGAGGCGCCACCGACCAAGCCGCAACCCAGTGACGACGGGGCCCGACCCGAGGATCGAGGCCCCTCGCCACGACCCACTCTTGAAGTACTTTCTAGAAAAGAATAATCAGATATAAAACAATGAGTTATAAATTAAACATCACGTTAACTATGAAAACATGCGCCCCTCACACCGCGCGGCACTGGATCATCCCGGGCAAACAGGTCCATGCTTTGGCTTTGCAACCCAAAGGCGGAGACCGCCCGCATGCGTGAAACCATTACCCTCGATTTCGTCTCCGACGTGGTCTGCCCCTGGTGCGCCATCGGCCTGGCCGGGCTGCTCGAGGCCATCCAGCGGGTCGACGGCGAGATCGACGTCGAACTGCACGTCAAACCCTTCGAACTCAACGCCGACATGCCCGCCGAAGGCGAGGACCTGATCGAGCACCTGCAGCGCAAGTACGGCAGCAATGCCGAGGACATCGCCGCCAACCACAAGCGCATCCACGACTTCGGCGAGGAAGTCGGCTTCCACTTCGGCGGCAAGCGCGAGCGCATCTACAACACCTTCGATTGCCACCGCCTGCTGCACTGGGCTACCGAACAGGGCCGCGACCTGGCGCTGAAGCAGGCGCTGCTGCACGCTTACTTCGGCGTGGGCAGCAACATCAGCGACCCCGAAGTGCTGCTGGAGATCACCAGCAGCGTCGGCCTGGACCCGGTGCGCACCCGCGAAATCCTCGACAGCGACGCCTACGCCAGCGAAGTGATCGAGGAAGAGGAGTTCTTCACCAGCCACGGCATCCGCGCGGTACCGGCGGTGATCATCAATGGCCGCCAGCTGATCTCCGGCGCGCAGTCGGCGGACTACTACGAACAGGCCCTGCGCCAGGTGGCCACCAAGGCCGAACCACTGCCACGCTGAATCCCACCCGTTGGCACATGACGTTCGCGGTTATCCAGCGATGGCATTGCGCGAGGGAAACGGCGGATAACGCCTGGAGCGTTATCCGCCCTACGCTCTGAAACGCCCCCGTAGGGCGGATAACCGTTCGCGGTTATCCGCCGATCACATTGCGCGCGGGCCACTGACACACTGCGTTCGTCCAGGGTGGGAGCGCGCCATGCGCGCGATCGCAGGCGTGGCCTGCTCCTACGGCCAGGCGCCGAACCTACGGGCACAAAAAAGCCGGGGACAAGCCCCGGCTTTCTCTTATCGCATCCGCGTCAGAGCGCCGACCAACCGTCGGTCTTGCCGCCCAGCGGTTCGGAGTGCTCGGCCAGCAGCTCTTCGTAGCCGCCGATGTTCTCGTGGGTCGGCTCCATCACCGGGTAGGCCAGCACCTGCCAGGGCAGCGCCGGGTCGCCGTCGTACTCGGAATAGGCCACTTTCTGGCCGTTCTGCAGCAACAGGATGGCGAAATCCAGCGCCGCCTGCTCTTCCGGGAAGATCACGGCGAACTCCACTTCACGCTCGAACGAAAGGTCCTCACCGTCCTCCTGCAGGGCCCACAGGGCGTCGCCGATTTCGTCGTCCGGGAAAAGTTGCTTGTCGCGGGTCATGTCGCTGCTCCAATCAGGAAAAGGGGCGTCCGGTCGAACGCTTGCCCATAAGGATACCTGCCCCGGGGCGATGGCGCCGGAAATATCGTGGGCATCGTCGGCGCTGATGTTCACCATCGAGGGGATTCACTTCCGGCCGGCGCGGGCGCGCCGCAGGATGGCCGACATACCGGGCAGACCCGGAAGCCTTCGGAGCGCCTTGCCATGCTCGACACCTACACCCAGCCCGCGCAGGGCTACCGCATCACCTACATCACCCTGGACGACCTGCAACTGCATTTCGAAACCCAGGTCGCCGTGGCCGGCGAAGACGGTGAGCTGATCCTGCTCGAAGCCCCCACGCCGCCCGCCGAACGCCGCGCGCTG
>NZ_JARJLT010000078.1 GCF_029335315.1 Pseudomonas citronellolis | reverse complement strand
GGGTATGGGGTGATTACAGGTTGCCGAGCAGCGGCGGCATCGGGCAGTCGAGGATGTCGGCCACTGCGCGCATCAGCTCCGCCTCGGCGACGCTGACCCGGCCGTCGCACTCGACGCAGCGGGCCATGGCCTTGAGCAACTGCGGCTTCTGCAGCGGGCGCAGTTGCACCAGGCGCCGCAGCGCCACTTCCAGCTCGCGCAGGCTGCCGCCTTGCGGGCGTTCGCGCGGGGCGAAGGGCAGGCCGGCCCAGGCCTGGGCGAAGGCCTGCTCGGCGTGCAGGGCGTCGCCGCTGTCGACCCCTGCGAGGAACGCCAGCAGGCTGGCGGCCTCGTCGCCCAACTCGGCCAGCGGCAGGTTGCCGATGCGCGCGGGGCCCGGGCGCAGGTTGCGCTCGACGATGCGCAGCAGCGTCCACTCCAGCGGCTTCACCTTGCGGTCGGCCTTGATCAGCAGCGCCATGTTGCCGCGCAGGGCTTCGTACTGCCCGTCATCCAGCTGCTTCAGCGCCGGCATGGCCAGGTCCAGCAGCGGCAGGCGCTGGCCGGGGTCGAGGGCGCGCAGGCGTTCTTCCAGCAGGTCGAACTGGAAGGCCACGTCGAGCCCCAGGCGCGGCTTGAGCAGCTGCAGCTGTTGCTCGCGGGCGCCGTTCTCGGTGTCCAGCAGCAGGCCATAGACCAGCGCCTCGGCGCCGTCGATGCGGTGCGCCGCGACCTGCAGGCCGTCGTCCAGCTGGCGCAGGGTCTGCCGGGCCGCTTCCAGGTGCGCCTCGGCCGGCTCGCCGATGGCTTCCACCGCCGCCAGCGCGGCGCCCGAGGGGTAGCCGCGCAGCGCGGCGTTCCAGGTCTCGCGGTCCACCAGCGGGGTGTCCAGGCGCGGCTCGACCTTCGGGTAGCGGCCATCCCAGCCCGGCTGCAGGCGGCGGATGCGCGACTCCAGCGGCGGGTGGGTGGCGAAGCCGAACCAGTGGCTGGCCAGGCCGTCGCTGAAATACAGGTGGCTGAATTCGGCACGGTTCAGCGCGGCGAGCATCGAGCCGTAGCCGCCGACCTTCTTCAGCGCGCCGGCGATGCTCTCCGGGTTGCGGGTGAACTGCACGGCCGAAGCGTCGGCCAGGTATTCGCGCTGGCGGTTCACCGCGGCCTTGATCAGGCTGCCGAAGAAGGTGCCGACCGAACCCAGCAGCCACAGGCAGAGTCCGGCGATGAAGGCCACCGCGATGAGCGACAGGGCCGAGCCGGAACTACTGTCGTTGCCACTGTTGCTGCGTTGCACGCGAACCCGCGAGGCGTCGCTGGCCGAGCCGCTTTCCCACAGGCCGCGGACCATGGTTTCGCCGATCAGGCCGAGCAGCAGGATGCCGTGCAGCAGCGCCACCAGGCGGGTGTTCAGGCGCATGTCGCCGTGGTGGATGTGGCTGAACTCGTGGGCGATCACCCCTTGCAGCTCGTCGCGGCTGAGCAGGCCGATGGTGCCACGGGTGACGCCGATCACCGCGTCGCGCGGGGTCAGGCCGGCGGCGAAGGCGTTGATGCCGTTGTCCTCCAGCAGGTACACCGGCGGCACCGGGGTGCCCGAGGCGATGGCCATTTCCTCGACCACGTTGAGCACCCGGCGCTCCTCGGCGTCGCGGGCGTCCAGGCTGATCAGCCGGCCGCCCAGGCGTTCGGCCACGGTGCGGCCGCCCAGGCGCAGCTGGCGCTGCTTGTACCAGGCGCCGACGACCACCACGCCGACCACCACCACGGCCACCCAGCCATACAGCTCGGCGTCCGGCAGGCGCTGCGGCGAGGTCCAGTGGGTGCCGGGCTCGCCCAGGTGGCGCCAGAGCCAGCCGAGCACCAGGCTGGTGAGGCTCACCAGGCAGGCCACGGCCAGGGCCAGGAGCAGGATCAGCCGGCCGGTCTGGCGGCGGGCGCGGTCCTGGTGCTGGAAGAAATTCATGCCGGCCCGCCCTTAGAAGCTGACCTTGGGCGCGTCCTGGATCTGCTGGCTGTCGGCGAACTCCAGCTGCGCGACGTCGGCCTTGTGGCCGAAGTTCGCCGCCATCAGCACCGCCGGGAACGACAGGCGATAGGCGTTGTACTCCATCACCGCGTCGTTGTAGGCCTGGCGGGCGAAGGCGACCTTGTTCTCGGTGCTGCTCAGCTCCTCGGTGAGCTGCTGCAGGTTCTGCGAGGCCTTGAGGTCCGGGTAGGCCTCCAGGGTCGCGTTGAAGCGCCCCAGCGCGCCACCGAGGGCGCCCTCGGCGCTGGCCAGCTGGGCCATGCCGGCGGCGGCGCCGGGCTGCGCGGCGGCGGCCTTGAGCCCGGCCACAGCGCCGTTGCGCGCGGCGATCACGGCTTCCAGGGTCTCGCGTTCGTGCTTGAGGTAGGCCTTGGCGGTTTCCACCAGGTTGGGGATCAGGTCGTAGCGCCGCTTGAGCTGCACCTCGATCTGCGCGAAGGCGTTCTTGTAGCGTGCGCGCAGGCTCACCAGGCGGTTGTAGATGGCGATGGCGCCGAAGAACAGCAGGGCGAGGACGAGCAGGGTCACCAGGGAAGAAACCGACATGGGAGATCCTTTTCTGTGGTCGGAAAGTGGCGCCGATGATAGCGGAAAGCCCCCGATGGGCCAGTAGCCAGTTCACGCCGGCGACGGCTCGGGTTCTGCCACGTGCTGTGACAACCGCGCCCTTGACGCTCCGCCGCCGGCTCTGGTCAGATGCGCGCCGTTCCAGGTGTCCCATGCCGCCGTGCATGGGGTGAAACGGGAAGCCGGTGCGTCGCCTTCAGGCGATCAGTCCGGCGCTGCCCCCGCAACGGTAAGCGAGCGGGGCGTCCATCAGGCCACTGTGCTTCGGCATGGGAAGGCGGGCGCTCCACGACCCTCGCGAGCCCGGAGACCGGCCTGGAACTCTGTTGGCAAACCCGCGGTGGGCGGGCGTGAGCCGGATTCCGGTCGCGCTCGCGCCGGGACTCGCTGCGCCGCCTGCGAAATTCCCATTTCGAGGCGATCACCTTGCATTCTCCCAATCTCCACGCCGTCTCCCGGCGCGCGCCCTGGCTGGCCGGGCTGCTGCTGAGTTCCGGGCTTAGCCCGTGCCTGAGCGCCGAACCCCTGGGCCTGCGCGACGAAATCGTCAGTGCGCCCTCGGTGGAATCCACCACCGTGGCCGACATGGCCCGCTACGGCAGCAAGCTCGAGGTCATCGAGCGCGAACAGATCGAACGCGCCGGCCCCAGCGCCGACCTCACCCGCGTGCTGCAGATGTACGTGCCGGGCCTGTTCGTGGCGCCGAAGAACGGCCCCTTCGACTACGGCACCTACTCGCTGCTCGGCGGGCGCAACGACGACACCCTGATCCTGCTGGACGGCGTGCGCCTGAACAACCGCCTGTACGGCGGCCTCTACCTGGACAGCCTGCCGACCACCGCGGTGGAGCGCATCGAGGTGCTCAAGGGCGGCCAGGGCCTGCTATTCGGCACCCAGGCGGTATCCGGGGTGATCAACATCGTCACCCGCCGCGCGCAGAGCCGCGAGGCTTCCGGCGAGGTCAACCTGGGCCTGGACAGCTTCCGGGGCCGCGACGCCGACGCGCGGGTGGAGCGGGTGGTCAGCAACGGCCTGGGCGACCTCGGCCTGCTGGCCTACGTCAGCCACAACCGCTCCGACGGCTACCAGCCGTACCGCGACCGCGACATGACCGCCACGGTCAGCGACAAGCGCCGCTCCTACGACGTCAACGTGTTCGGCGCCAAGGCCATCCAGGCCTTCGGCGACGCCTCGCGGCTGGAGCTGTTCTACCAGTACAGCGATGCCGACCTCGACTTCGCCCGCCCGGCGGACAACCATCACACCAGCAACGACCGCGTCCAGCAGATCGCCACGGCGACCTTCGAACAGCGCCTGAACGACGACTTCAGCTGGTTCGCCAAGGCCCACCTGAACGACTGGGACACGCGTTACACGCGCATCTACAACGTCGCGGGCGGCGGCACCCGCACGCTCAACCACGACGACTACTGGGGCTTCACCGACTGGGGCGCGCAACTGGAGGGCAAGGCGCGCCTGGGCGGCGGCCACGAGCTGGTCTTCGGCAGCGACAACCAGTGGTACAAGGGCCAGGACGACGTCCTCATCATCGACAACGACCAGGCCGAGTCCCACGCCCTCTACGCCCAACTGCGCCCGCAGGTGGACGCGCTGCCGAACTGGCACCCGAGCCTGGGCCTGCGCCGCGAGGAAATGGCCGGCGGCGAGGGCGCCACCGTGTGGATGCTCACCTCGCTCTACGACCTCAGCGACCAGCTCAAGCTGCGCGGCCAGCTGGGCACCGCCTTCAAGCTGCCCAACGCCGAGCAACTGTTCGTCAACGAGCCGGGCGACGAAATCGGCAACCGCGACCTCAAGCCGGAGCGCAGCCGCAACGCCGAGCTGGGCCTGGACTACAGCGGCGCGCTGTTCGGCCAGCCGTGGAGCGGCAGCGTGACGCTGTTCCGCCGCGAGATCACCGACCTGATCACCCTGGCCGGCGACCAGTGGGTCAACGGCGACGGCGAGATCGAGGTGCGCGGCGTCGAGGCCAACGGCCAGTGGCAGCTGGGCGAGCGCTGGCAACTCGCCGCCGACGCCACGCGCAACCTGGTGGACACCCGCGAGGGCGTCACCGTCAACAACATTCCGCAGTTCTTCGCCCGCAGCCGCCTGGGCTACGACCAGGGCCCGTGGGGCTTCGGCGTGGCGCTGCGCTACGTCGGCTCCATCGTCAGCCCGCAGGGCGACGACTACGGCCACTACACGGTGCTCGACGGCGACGCCTTCCACTACCTCGACGGCGCCCGGCGCCAGCGCCTGAGCCTGCTGCTGGAGAACCTGCTGGACCGCGACTACGCCACCAGCCGCACCAGCAACGGCCTGCGCCAGGTCGACAACCTCGGCCGCCCGCGCACCGCCGAGCTGCGCTACACCTTCAGCTTCTGAGGTGGCCATGGAGCAGGCAGTGTTGTTCGTCGGGCCCCTCGCCGGAGCCCAGGGCGAGGCCTTCCGCACCGAGCTGGAGGCGTTGCGCGGCGCCGTGCAACTGGCCGACACCAGCGACGGTTTCGACAGCCTGTGGCCGGCCGTCCGCGCCCACCTGCGGGCGGGGCGGGCGCTGTTGCTGGTGGACCTGGAGCCGAGCAGCGACGGCGCCTACCTCGACTGGCTGCGTGGCGAGGTCGCGCAGCTGGCCGCCGCCTTCCCGCAGGCGCCGCCGCCCCAGGTGACCGCCGCGGCGCTGGGCCGTCGCGGGCTGGACGCCCGGCTGGTCAGCGCGGCCCTCGACGATGGCCGCCAGCGCCTGGAATGCCGCGCGCTCGGCCCGGTGCCGGAGCAGCCGGACTGGTCGGCGCCACCGCCGCACCGGCGCCAGGTCTTCCTCTGCACCGGCCCGCGCTGCGTGCGGCGCGGGGCGTTGCCGTTATGGAAGACGCTGCGCCGCGAGCTGGCGCGGCGCGAGCTGATCGAGACCGCCGAGGGCGTGTTGCTGACCCGCACCGGCTGCCAGTTCCCGTGCAATCGCGGGCCGCTGCTGACGGTCTACCCGGACCGCTGCTGGTATGGCGTGCGTGACGAAGCCCAGGTGCTACGCGTCGTGGAAGGGCACCTGCAAGGCGGCGAGCCGGTCGCCGAGCTGCTCATCGAGGGGGCGCCATGAAGTCCGTCGTGCTGCTGCTCGGTTTGCTGTTGGCGGACTCGACCCTGGCCGCCGAGGACTACCGCAACTGCGGCCGCGACTGGCGGCTGGAGCGAACACCGCAACGCATCCTGGCGCTCAACCAGCACGCCGCCGACCTGCTGCTGGAACTGGGCGCCGGGCAACGGCTGGCGGGCGTGGCCTATCTGGACGATCCGGGGCCGCAGCTGCAGGGCGACCGCTATCGCGGCGTGCCGGTGGTGTCGGCACGCTATCCCTCCAGCGAGCTGCTCTACGCGCTGCGCCCGGACCTGGTGGTGGGCGGCTTCGCCAGCGCCTTCGACCCCGGGCGCGGGCGCGCCGCGCTGGCCGCCGCCGGGATCGCCGGCTACCTGCTGGAGGGGGCGTGCGCGCAAGGGTCGGGGGATGGCTTCGGCAGCGTGCGCGACGACTTGCGCACCCTGGGCCGGCTGCTCGGCGTCGAGGCGCGCGCCCAGGCGCTGATCGACGCCCAGCAGGCCGACCTGCGCGCGGCGGCCGCCAGGGCCGATGGCCGCGCGCCGCTGCGGGTGTTCTACCTCGACAGCAGCGACACCGGCCTGGCCAGCCAGGGTGGGCGCGGCTTCGTCAGCGAGCTGCTGCGCGCCGCCGGGGCGCGCAACCTGTTCGAGTCGGTGGCATTGCGCGGCTATCTGGCCAGCCCCGAGACGCTGCTCGCGGGCGACCCGGATGTGATCCTGCTGGCCGACGCGCGTTGGTCGCCGGCGGCGGAAAAGGTCCGCTACCTGCGCGCGCACCCGCTGCTCTCGCGGCTGCGCGCGGTGCGCGAAGGGCGCTTCGTGAGGCTGCCGTTCAGCCAGTTGGTGCCGGGCGTGGAAAGCGGCCGCGCGGCGCGCGAGCTGGCCGCGGCCCTGTACCCATGAACCCGCTCAGAAGCGCACATCGACCACCACGCTGTCGCTATAGCTGCCGGCCGGCGGCGTGGGCTGGTCGGGGAGGATTTCCGCGCGGAAGTCGAAGCCCTGGTAGGTGAGCCCGTCGAGGCCGCCGGGGTTCAGTTCGGCGCTGCTGGCGGGGCGCCTTTGGCTGCCCGCCGAGCCCCAGCGATCGTTGCCGCTGGTCGACTTGTACAGCTCGTAGGCCAGGCGGTCGCCGCCGCTGGCCATGTGCCGCTGGCCGCCGCTGGCGTTAGCGCCGTCGCTCAGGCCGACGTCGTAGTCCGTGCCCTTGGAGCAGCGCACCTGGATGCGTTGCTGCACCGGGCGGAAGCCGGCGACCAGGGGCGCGCTACCGAAGTCGATGGCAGGCGCGCTGAGCTGGCAATCGCGGCTGACCTGCACCGTCAGTTGCAGGCTGGTGAGTACGCCGGTGCCCCAGTCGGTCGGCGCCGAGGTGCAGAGTTCGGCGATGCAGCCGCCGCTCACCCCGGGCGTGATGTCCCAGCCGGGGAGGTAGCAGGCGCCGAGTACGCGGCCGGCTACGCAGATGCGCCAGTGCCAGCGCAGCTGGAGGCTGGCGCTGTAGGTGCCGGGCGCTACGTTGGCCGGGTTCAGGCGGGCGTACAGGGGGAACTGCGAGACGTCCGGCGTGCCGTCGGGAAACGGGAAGCGGGAATAGTCGTAGAGCAGGCCCTGTTGCAGGCGCAGGCTCAGGCCCGCGTCGCCGTACAGCTCGAAGGGGATGGCGTCGCCCGTGGTGGCGTTGCGCAGCACACCGCCGTTGAGGTTCTCCGGACGCAGGCGTATCCAGTTCTCGCGGATCGGATAGCCCTTGAGGCCACACCAGGCGCCGCCGGAGAGCTGCCTGGCCGTGGCGCCGTTGGCGATGCTCATCGAGCCGTGGGTACCGAAGCTCGCGGCGCCGGGGTTGGTCCTGCATTGCTCGGTCACGGTATGGGCCAGGCCGGTGAGCGGCGCCAGGGCCAGGAGGGACAGCAGGTAGCGCGGTATGGTCATGGTCGACTCCGGGGTTCAGCGGCAGGGCAATGGGCCCAGCAGCACCAGTTCGGTGGCCTGTGGGTCGAGTTCGAAGCGGACGCCGCAGGTGCCGCCGTCGGGCAGGGTGACGTTCAGGCTGTTGTGCGCCTGCAACTGCTCCAGGTAGACCAGCCCGTCCCAGCCCACGAGCACCGGCGCGCCACCGTTGACCCTGGCCTGTGCGCCGAGCGGCAGCGGCTGGCCGTGGCGGTCGTGCAGCAGCAGGCTCGCGGAAAGCACCCGGTGCACCGGGAAACGCAGCAGGTAGCCGCTGCCGGCGCGCACCGCGACGCGCTGCTCCACCAGTGGCGCCACGACGTTGGAGGCCAGGCCCAGCGGATCGATCTCGTACTTGCCGGGGTAGTAGGCGCTGCTCCAGGGCACCAGCAGGTGGCCGTCGGCGTTGGTGTGGCCGACCAACTGGTTTTCGTAGCGCACCGGAACGCCAGCCTGGCCATCGGTGCTGACCAGCACGAAGGCGTCGTGCACCCGGTTGGCGGGGAACAGCGCGCCATCCATCCAGGCCAGCGATCCGCTGGCGTCGGCCCAGCGGGTCTGCTCCCGCGCGCTGCCATAGACGCCGCCCTGGAGCAGCAGGCGGTCGCCTCGCCAACTCAGCGCGGCCTGGCGCCAGTCGTCGGCGCCGCCGTTGTCGACGTAGCCGAGGTTCCAGCCGAAGCCGCCTTCGCTGGGCGCCGACGCGCTGTAGTCGACGCGTTGGCTGCCGCGCCCGCTGGCATTGCGCTCGACACCGAGGCTGAGGGTGCCGCGCAGGTCGAACGGCACCGCCAGTTGCACGACGCTGCTCCACCGGCCACTGCCCAGCTCGCGATTGGCGGACAGGTAGAGGCTGGCGCCGCCCCACAGCGAGCGGCTCCAGGACAGATTGAGCAGGCGCGTGCGACTGCCGTCACCGCTTTCCACCTCGAAGTAGCCGGTGCCCAGGCTGCCCCAGTCATCCAGGGCCAGGCTGGCGGTGGCCTGGGTGCTGCGTCGGGAAGGCGCGTAGCGTCGCCTTCGCTCGTCGGCTTCGCCCGGTGTTCCGCGCCACCGGCGTTCCTGGGCGAGGTGCGCCAGGTCGCGGTAGTCGGCGTCGCGCTGGCTGCGCTGCGCGGAGAGGCTGAGGCGGCGCGCGCTGTACTGGTAGCCGAAGCTGAACTGCCGCCCGCCGTCGCCGTCCAGGCGACCATGGCTGGCGGCGGCGTTGAGCACGCCCAGGGTGCCCAGCCGCAGTACGCCGCCGACGCCGCCCATGGCGAGGCCGGCGGCGCCCTCGGCCTGGGCCTGCAGGGTGAAGTAGTCGCTCAGGCCGTGGCGCAGCGAAGCGCTGGCGGCGCCTGCGCCGTAGGCGAAATCGTCCTCGCCGTAGCCCTGGCGCAGGCTGCCCAGGCTGAAGGCGAAATCGCTGAGGCCGGGGCGCAGCAGGTCGCTGCTGACGTAGAAGGGCACGCTGGTGGAGACCTGGCGGCCGAGGGCGTCGGTGGTCTGCAGTACCGCCTGGCCGGCGCCGCTGATGTAGGGCAGGCCGCCAATGCTGAAAGGACCGGGCTGCAGCGGGTAGCTGCTGTTGCGGTAGCCGTCGATGAACAGGTCCAGGGTGCTGGGCAGCGCCGCCTCGCCGGAGAAGCGTGGCAGCGGATAGGTGACGATGTCGGGGCGGATGGCGAAATCGCGGGACAACTGTACGCCGCCCAGGCGCACGGGCGTTGCCCAGGACTGCGTGCGGCTGACCAGGTCGCCGATTTCGTAGGTCAGGGCGCGTTCTTCGTCGGTGTAGCGCCAGCCGCTGTCGTAGCGCAGGTAGCGGCTGCGCTGTGCCGAACCGCCGAAGGGGCGCTGGTAGACGCCGCTGTGGCTGAACACGCCGAAGTCGCCGAACAGGCGCAGGTCGGTCCAGGCCGAGTGGATGCCCTGGCCATGCCGCGGGGCGCTGGCGTACATCTGGTAGTCGAGCAGGGCGCCGAAGCTGCTGCGGGCCGGCATGCGGGTGCGTGGCGCGGCGTGTTGCAGGTGCTGTTGCGGCAGCCAGTGCGCCGGCACCTGCAGCAGCAGGCGCTGGTTGGCGACGTCGTAGCGCATTTCGACTTCCGCCAGCTCGGCGAGGTCGAGCGGACCCTCGCGCGTCACCGGCAGGCCGAGGGCGCGCAGGTCGGCCGCGTCCACGCGGAACCGCCCCTGGTGTCGGTCCACGGCCACCACCAGGCCGCTCGGCCGCAGGTTCACCAGCACCTCCAGGTACAGCCGGGCGTCCTCGGCCCGTGCGCTCGTTTCCGGCGGGAGCGGGGGCGGCAACGCCGCCGATGGGGACTCGCCGTCGAGCAGGGCCAGGCCGACGAGAACGGCACGGTAGTGGTTCAGCCGAGTCATGGCGCGGATCAGCGGGGGGCGGCGGAGATTTCGCCGCGCTGGCCGTTGATCTCCGCCCACAGGCGTTCGCCACCGGCCAACGGATGCTGCAACGGCCAGCGCAGGTGGCCGCCGGGGAGCACGTAGCCGAGCAGGCCTTCGTTCATGCTCAGGCGGGTGTCGCCGCGCTTGAAGGCCACCCGCGTCAGGCGGGCGTGGTGCGCCCCATGGTTGCTGATTTCCAGGTAGGCCTTGCCGCCGGTCTCGACCTGGCGCCAGCTCAGCTCAGGCTGGGGCGCCGTGGACGGCAGGCCGGGGCCGGCGAGGAACAGCGGCACCGAATAGCGCATCCGGAAGCGGATGCCGCTGCCGTCGCCGACCACCGCGTCGTCCTGCGGGGTGGGCACTTCGTCGATGAGGATGCGGTAGGCGTGCTCCCTGCCTGCGGCACTCGGCGCCAGGCGGGTCAGGCGCACCAGCTGGCGGGCGCCCGGTTCGACACGGACTATCGGCGGGCTGCCGACCACCTCGTGCTGCGCCTGGTAGTGTTCTTCGCCGTCGCGCTGGCTCCAGGCGAAGATGCGCACCTGCAGCAGCGCGTTCCCGCTGCCGCGGTTCTCCAGCCAGAGGGCGGTGGCACGCTGGTCGGGTTCCAGGCGTGGGTCGATCGGCCAGATCAGGATGGAACTATCGGCCAGCGCCGTGGCGGGCAGCGTCGCGAGCGGGGCGAGAAGAAACGCGAGAAGAAGGGCAAGAGGCATCGGGGGACCCTGGCTCGCTCACCATGACAGGGTCACGGTGAGCACGTCCTGGTAACGCCCGGCGGCCTGGCTGCCGGACAGATGGAGAATGGCGTTGATCGGCAACCGGATGGCGCCGGCGGCGCTGTGGTCGACGGGCACGCTGGTGCCGACGGGGATTTCCTGGCTGAACCCGGCGTCGCGGTACAGGCGATAGGCAAGCCGAGCCTGGCCGGAGCCCAGGTGGCGCCGGCCGCCGTCGAAGTGTCGGCCGCCGTCCACCGTCATGCGCAGGTCCACGCCCGGCGTGCAATCGAGGGTGATCGCGTCGTTGGGCAGAAGCCGGGCGCTGACCCTGCCGCTGGTGCCGGTGGCGTGCCGGCCGAAGTCGAGGCGGCCGAAGTCGTCGCCATTGCCCGCGGCCGCCTGGTTGACCAGGCAGCCCCGGGTGACACTGGCGGAGACGCGGAAACCGGCCTGGGTCGCGGGGTAGGCTTGCTGCACGCCGGCCAGGGCGAGTAGCAATAGCGCGACCATCGAGTTGCTGCGCGGTACGGCGCGACGTCGCGGCCGGCGGGCGGGCGCTGGCATGGGCTGGCCGCCGGGTCAGAATTCCAGGGTGACCGTCAGGGTGTCCCTGTAGGTGCCGCTGGGCATCGCTCTGGCGTTGGGGGCGATGGTGCCGTAAATCGGCACGTCGACGGGCATGCCATCGGCGGGGACGGCGAATTCGTAGGCCTGGTTGGGCAGATATGCCTGGGTGTAGCCGGGGTCCACGTACAGCGCGTAGGGGATGCGCTCGCCATTGCCGTTTTCCAGCGTTCGGTCATTGCGCAGGCCGCCGTCGACCTGGACGTCGAAAGCGCCGATGCCGGGGTCGCAGGTCACCTGCAGGGTGCTGTCGCGCTCACCGAGCAGTTGGGCGCTCAGCGCGTTGTCCCAGGTCGGTCCGGCGCGGCCGAAGTCCAGCCAGCCGAACTGGTTGCTCACGCCGTTCGAGGTGCTGCCCTGGGTCACCTGGCAGCCGCTGGCGATTTCGAGGGAAACCTCCACCTGGCCGCTGATCGCCGCCTGCGCCTGACCCAGAGGCAAGGCGAGCAGAGCGGCGAGGGCATACGCGGATCGATTACGGGACATTTTCCTGATCTCCTGATAGGCGGGCTGCGGATTCTCCACAGCCGCGCCCACGGAGATCGAGACGAAAACGGGCGGGCGACGGTGGGCGGTTTCCGCAGTGAATGAGGGACCGGGATGTCGGCGTAGGCGCCTGGGGAAAATCCGGGTTTGTCCAGGCGGTGGTCGGGGAGGGGCGCGCGCGCGAGCGGGGGAGGCGGGCGTCGTGGCCCGCCGCGGGGTGTGCCGGACACAAACGCGAACGGGCTCCCTGGGGAGCCCGTTCTG
>NZ_JARJLT010000077.1 GCF_029335315.1 Pseudomonas citronellolis | reverse complement strand
TTCGGAGTGGGGCGCGGTGGCGGCCAGGGATTCCGGCGCCGGCGCAGCCTGGGGGGAGGGCGCGGCGCTGGATGCCCGCCATGCGGGCGGCTGGAACGACGTGCCGCGGCGCGACCAGCAGCAGGCCTCGGCCTGGGGCCAGGGCGCTGCGCTGGACGCCGGTGCCGGCAGCCGCTGGGACACGGTGCCGCGGAAAGACCTGGCCGTGGTGACGGCCTGGGACCGCTCTATCCGCGCGCGCGACGTGCGCCTGCGCCTACTCTACAACCCCCTGCCGGCCTGGAGGGACACAACCAGCGGGCAGGCCTGGAACCGTTGCGACGAGTTCGGCCAGCGCTTCGACTCCGCCGCCGAGCGGGCAGCAAGCCTCTACGTGCCGACGCCGGGGCTGGTGGAGTTCAGCTTCGGCGGCGCGCGGTACGTGCCCAACAGCGCGCCGGTCGTGTTCTTCGAGTTCAGCTACACCGCGCCCACCCATGCGCTCCAGCCGGTGGACAGCGGCGCGGTGGTGCGCTTCACCCCTGCGCGTATCGTCGACCAGATGAGGCGCCTGCCATGGGGCTGGGGCACACCCACGGACCCGAAGCCTACCGGCATCGTTTACCCGGACTACCCGGGGACTGTGGTCGTGATTGACCCTCCCCAGGAGCCAGATGTACTGGAGACCTACATGATTGCCAATGCCGTGACCCTGACAGTTCTACCAAGCGGTACGCCATTGGATGCCACCAGCATCCGAGTGGGCCTTGATATCGACAGCTTTGCCTGGAGTTTCAGCGCCGAGCTGTTTGGTCGCACTTCATTGAACCTGGTGAGGCCGGACGCGCAGGGACCTAAGACGGTCGAGCTGACTATCAATGGCTGGACGTGGCGGTTCCTGGTTGATCACTACAGCGGCAGCGGCAAGCATCCGTCCGAGCGATACAGCATTGGTGGATCCAGCCGTACCCAACTGCTGGCAGAGCCCTACGCGCCTCGCCGCGCAGGTGCCAATGTGGCTGTGACTACCGCTCGCCAAGCCGTCGATGAGCAGCTTCGCGATACTGGCTTCGAGGTCAACTGGGACAGCCAGACACTCGGCCCTCCTGACTGGACCTTTCCGGCAGGAGCTTTCAGTTACCAGGGGCAGACGCCGATGCAGGTCGTGGCTCGAATAGCTGAAGTTGCCGGTGGCGTAGTGCACCCGAGTCTCGCCGAGGATGCATTCTGGGTCGCACCGCGCTATCGGGAGCCCACATGGAATTGGTCGGATGCCGTCATGGACCGAATCATTCCCGTGGAAGTGGTGGCGGAGTGGGGAAGCCAATGGAGCCCGCAGCCGGCCTGGAACTCGGTATACGTCAGCGGTTCTGCCTACGGAGTAGCAGCGCAGATCCGCAGGGCTGGCACAGCGGGAGATATAGAGGCTCCCGAAGTGATGGAGGACTGGGTCACGGGCCTTGAAGCAGCGCGGTCGCGAGGGGTCTGCGAACTCTCCAAAGGCGGCGACCAGGCTGTGGTGACGCTACGTATCCCATTGTTCGCCAAAGGAGAAACCGCACCGGGACTGATCGAGCCCACGATGCTATGCGAGGTTCGGGATACCGATGAGAGCTGGCGGGGTCTGTGCCTGGGCGTTGAAGTCAGCGCTGAGGGTGTGGGAGCCAGTCGAGTTTGGCAGACCCTGCGCCTCGAGCGTCATTACGAAGGAGATGAGTGATGGCGACGGTGAATCCTTGGAAGCGCTTCCTGGGGCTACTGCCAGACGCTGGGCGTACCGTCGGAGAGGTAGTGAGCATCGACTCGTTGGCCGGTACTTGTCAGGTGCGCTTACGCAATGATGCCTTGCTTTCCGTCCGCGGTACCTCTGTAGCCATTGGCAACTTCGCATTCATTGCCGATGGGGCCGTGGCCGGTAGCGCGCCGAACCTTCCCCAGTACGAAATTGAAGTCTGATTGCGGCGTATGGCCCCTCTGACGGGTCCGGCGTTGTGCCGGGTCGTTCATATCGGGGCGGTGCGGGGATCGGAAAAGAAGCGGGCAGGGTCCGCCCAGTCCGTATGTAAGGGCCTTTCATACTTCGGGTGAAGTCTATGGGCAACGAACCTCAGACCCTGGCCGACGTGCCGTTTTGGGGCCTGATCCTGCTCGCCGTCGCCGGCGGCATCAGCGGTGAAATGTGGCGGGCCGACAAGGCCGGGCTGAACGGCTGGCGCCTGCTGCGGCGCCTGGCGTTGCGCTCGGGCGCATCGATCGTCTGCGGCATGGCGGTGATGTTCCTGGCCATGGCCTGCGGCGCGGCGCTGACCTTGGCCGCCGCCATCGGCAGCCTGACCGCGGCGGCCGGCGCCGAGATCGCCGTCGGCCTTTATGAGCGCTGGGCCGCACGCCGACTGGGCATCGACGAACCGCTTCAGAACGAGCGCCGCCCTTGACGGCGCCATCGACAACGACAGAGGACACAGCATGGCCGAACAACCCCTGACCCTGGAGCTGCTGCTGGGCGCCGTGGAGAACGTGCTTTCCGCCCGGCTGGGCGAGATCGCCGCGTTCCTCCGCGGCCCGCTGCACAGTGTGCCGCCGACGCTGCCAGCGCTGGCCCTGGAGTACGCCGAAGTGCTGCCGGGAAGCGATCCCGGCAGCGGCGAGACGGCGCTGGTCTGCGGCCTGCAGGCGCGCATCCTGGTGACCCGCGACGACCCCGAAGCCGAGGCGCTGGCGCTGCGCGCCGTCGCCACCCTCGCCGTGCTGCTGCGCGCGCAGACCTGGGGGCTCGAGGTGCAGCCGGTGAGCTTCATCCAGGCTCGCCCGGACGACGACAATCCTGCGCTGGCCGCGTGCCGCGTGTGGTGCGTCGAGTGGCGCCAGCCGCTGCTGCTGGGCGAACCGGAGTGGCCGTGGGACGACCAGCCACCGGGCTCGCTGCTGCTCGGCCTCGACCCGGAGACCGGGCCGGGACACGAGGACGACTACTTCGACCCGGAGGCCCTGCAATGAACCAGGACTACGTGAGCGCCGAGCACGATCGCATGCTTGCCGCGCTGGTGATGCCCTGCGAAGTGGTCGCCGTGGACCTGGCGGCGGCGCGGGTGCGGGTGCGCTGCGGCGACTGGACCAGCGCCTGGGTGCGCTGGCACGCCCAGGCCGCCGGCGCGGCGCGGCACTGGCGGGCGCCCAGCCTGGGCGAGCAGGGCGTGCTGCTCAGCCCGTCCGGCATGGCGGCCATGGGTACCTTCGTGCCCGGCCTGTTCGGCGCGGCGGCTGTGGCGCCGAGCGATCGCGGTGAAGTGGAAAGCTGGCATTTCCCCGACGGCGCGAGCCTGAGCTATGACTGGCAGGCTCATCGCTACGACCTGCAACTGCCCGCCGGCAGCGCCACGCTCAAGGTGGGTGGAACCCAGGTCACGCTCGACGACGGCGCGGTGACGGTGAACGCGGCGAGCATTCAGCTGACCGGGCCGGTGAGCATCAAGGGCGCGCTGACGGTGAACGGCAACATCAGCAGCAGCGGCTCGATCATGGATACCGCCGGCAACAGCAACCACCACACCCACTGACTCACGTCGACATTCAACCAGGCCCGCCTCGCGCGGGCCTTCGCATTTCTGGAGGCACTCCATGGCACTACTACTAGAGAGGGCGCGGCCATGATCGGCATGGACCGGCGCAACGGGCAGCCCCTCGGCGGGCTGGCGCACCTCAGGCAATCCATCGAAGACATCCTCGGCACGCCCCTGGGCAGCCGGCGCATGCGCCCCGAGTACGGCAGCCGCCTGCGGCGCATGGTCGACCTGCCAGTGACCGAAGGCTGGAAGGGCGCGGTGCAGGCCGAGGTGGCGCGCGCCATTGGGCGCTGGGAACCGCGACTGCGCCTGCGCGGGGTACAGGTGACCGCCGTGGTCGGCGGCCGCGTGGAACTGCAGCTGCGCGGCACCTACCTGGGCGACGAGATCGCGCTGGAGGTGGCGGCATGAGCCTGATCGACCTGTCGCAACTGCCGGCGCCGAACGTGGTGGAGACCCTCGACTACGAGAGCCTCTACGACGAGCTGCTGGCCGACTTCCGCAGCGCCATGGGCGAGGGCTGGAGCGCCGCGCTGGAATCCGACCCGGTGCTCAAGCTGCTGGAGCTGGCGGCCTACCGCGAGATGCTGCTGCGCGCCCGCATCAACGATGCCGCCCGCGCGGTGATGCTCGGCTACGCCACCCAGGGCGACCTGGACCAACTGGCCGCCGGCTACAACGTGCAACGCCTGGTGATCCAGTCCGCCGACCCGACGGCGGTGCCGCCGACGGCCGCCGTCCTGGAGGGCGACGACTCGCTGCGCAACCGCACCCAACTGGCCTTCGACCAGCTCTCGGTGGCGGGCCCGCGCAACGCCTACGTGGCCTTCGCGCTGGGTGCCGACGGGCGTATCGCCGATGTCTCGGCGACCAGCCCGAACCCCTGCGAGGCGCTGGTCAGCGTGCTCTGCGCGGAAGGCGACGGCACTGCGCCGGAAGCGCTGCTGGAGGCGGTGCGCCAGGCCCTCAACGACGAGGACGTGCGCCCGGTCGGCGACCGCCTCACCGTGCAGTCGGCGAGCATCGTCCCGTACCGGGTGGACGCCGTGCTCTACATCTATCCGGGGCCGGAGGCCGAGCTGATCCAGCAGGCCGCCGAGGCGTCGCTGAATACCTACATCGCCACCCAGCGCCGCATCGGCCGCGACATCCGCCGCAGCGCGGTGTTCGCTGCCCTGCATGTGGAAGGCGTGCAACGCGTGGAGCTGGCCCAGCCGGCCGCCGACGTGGTGCTCGACGCCACCCAGGCGGCGTACTGCAGCGGCTACGCGATCAGCGTCGGAGGCTCCGATGAGTAGCCGCCTGCTGCCGATCAACTCCACGCCGCTGGAGCGCGCGCTGGCCGATGTGCAGGTCGGCGACCTGCCGGTGCCGTTGCGTGAACTGATGGACCCGCAGCGCTGCCCGGTGGCCCTGCTGCCGTACCTGGCCTGGGCCTGGTCGGTGGATCGCTGGGACCCGGAGTGGGCCGAAGCGGTGAAGCGCAAGGCGGTGGCGGCGGCGTTCCGCATCCACCAGCACAAGGGCACCATCGCCGCGCTGCGGCGGGTGATCGAACCGCTGGGCTACCTGATCGAGGTGGTCGAATGGTGGCAGGCTACGCCCCTGGGCGAGCCGGGCACCTTCCGCCTGCGCATCGGCGTGCTCGACAGCGGCATCAGCGAGGCCATGTACCAGGAGGTGGAGCGCCTGATCGACGACGCGAAACCCCTGACCCGGCACCTCATCGGGCTGGACATCAGCCTGGAAAGCCAGGGCCCGATCTTCATCGGGACCGGGCAATACGACGGCGACATCGTCACCGTCTACCCCTACCTCCCGGACGTCATCGAATCCCGTGGCGGCTACGGCCTGCCCGGCCGGGAACACACCATCGACCTACTGAGCGTCTACCCATGGCAGTGACCTACTACGCACTCCTCACCACCCTCGGTGCCGGCAAGCTGGCCAACGCCGCCGCGCTGGGCACCACCCTGAAGATCACCCAGCTGGCCGTCGGCGACGGCGGCGGCAGCACCCCGACCCCGGACGCCAGCCGCACCGCGCTGGTCAACGAAGTCCGCCGCGCGCCGCTGAACCAGCTGAGCGTCGACCCGGCCAACGCCGCGCAGATCATCGCCGAGCAGGTCATCCCCGAGGACGTCGGCGGCTGGTGGATTCGCGAACTGGGCCTGTACGACGACAGCGGCACGCTGATCGCCTACGCCAACTGCGCGCCCTCGTACAAACCGCAGCTGGCCGAAGGCAGCGGCCGCACCCAGACCGTGCGCCTGGTGCTGATCGTCAGCAACACTGCTTCGGTGGAGCTGAAGATCGATCCGAGTGTGGTGCTGGCATCCCGTGAGTACGTCGACGGCGCCATCGTCAGCGCGATCAACAGGCTCGACTACAAGCAGTCGGTGCGCGTGGCCACCACTGCCAATATCACCCTCGGCGGCCTGCAGGTCGTCGATGGCGTTGCCCTGGCAGCCGGCGACCGGGTACTGGTGAAGAACCAGACCACGGCCAGTCAGAACGGGCTTTACGTTGCCGCCGCTGGCGCCTGGGCCCGCGCGAGCGATGCTGACAGCAGTCTGGAGGTGACCTCGGCATTGGTAGTGGTTGTCGAGACTGGGACCAGCCTGGCGGACACCATCTGGCAACTGATCACCGATGCACCGATCTCGCTCGGCACCACCGCACTGGTTTTCCAGGACATTACCAATGGCCTGGCGCGACTCTTTTCGCCGGCTTTTACTGGGGTGCCGGCGGCGCCGACCGCTGCTGTGGGAACCAATACTACGCAGCTTGCGACCACGGCATTCGTTACTGCCGCCACCTACAGTAAATCCGCCATTGACTCGGCCTTGCAGCCTCTTATCAGTGCCGAGGCGGTGAGCCAGCTATTGGTGGGGTATCAGGCGAAGCTGGGATACGCCCCCGTCCAAATGGGAACCGGGGTTGGGCAAACCAACAATGTGGTGAAGTTGGGTTGGGATGGTGCAAACCTGCGCTTGACCATTGACGCCACCGATATGGGAAGCGTCTGGACAGAGGCCAACAACTCCATTCCGGGAGCCATTGTCTATTTCGCCCGCTCCACAGCTCCCTCTGGTTACTTGAAAGCAAACGGCGCGGCGGTCTCTCGTGCGACGTACGCGAAGCTCTTTGCTGCCATCGGTACGGCGTTCGGTGCCGGCGATGGTTCTACGACTTTCAATCTTCCGGACCTGCGTGGAGAGTTCATTCGAGGCTTTGATGACGGTCGAGGCGTCGATTCCGGGCGTCTTATGGGCTCGGCACAGTCATGGGCGTTGGAGAACATCACAGGTGTGGCTGGGGTTGTTCACGGGCTATCGATGAGTGGCGCATTTTATGACGGCGGGCCACTCGGAACCCTGCAAGGGGGCTCGTCTGGGTTGCGGTACTCGAACTTCGATGCTTCCCGTGTCGTGCAGACTGCGTCTGAAACGCGTCCGCGTAACGTTGCGCTGCTCGCCTGCATCAAATATTGAGGTCAGATTCAATGAATGCACCAACGATCTACAACACCCATCCGATCACCCGTGAGTATCTGAGCACTGGCCTCGCCGACCCGGACCCGCTGCTGCGAGACACCGAGACATTCAAGCCGATTGAAGGCGACATGAGCGGCGGGGCTGGCTGGCTGATTCCTGCCCACGCATTTATCGATGCGCCCCCTGACGCTGAACCCGGAAAAGCCATCCAACGACTGGAAGATGGAAGCGCATGGGTTCTGGTCGCAGACCATCGCGGAACCGTCTACATGACATCCAATGGTCATGCAGTTACCTGGTCTCAGTTGGGTGATTTGCCTGTCGAGTTCACTGACTTGGCACCCGGCACATCCTTCGATATCTGGGCAGATGGCTGGAAGACCGACACCACCGCCCAGCTTGTGGCGCAAGCATCCAGCGCTCGTGGAGAGCGAGACGCTGAACTCGAAGAGAGCCAGTGGCTGGTCGAGCGACACCGTGACCAAGTGTCCGCCGGCACTGTAACCAACCTGAGCGCGGAGCAATTCTCTGAGCTGCTTGTATACCGCCAGGCCTTGCGCGACTGGCCGGTGGCCTCCGGATTCCCTGCGGAAGCCAGCAAACCTGTCGCTCCCGATTGGCTTGCTGCCGCCACACTCATCTGACACTCACACCCCAGCCCACCGCACCCGCGGCACGGGCCAACCAAGCGACCGCCGGATGGCGGTTTTTTTATGTCTGGAGAAAACCCTATGAGCTTCTTTCACGGCGTAACCGTGACCAACGTCGACGTCGGCGCGCGGACCATCGCGCTGCCGTCGTCCTCGATCATCGGCCTGGTGGATACCTTCACCCCCGATGCCAAGCTGAGCGCGCAGGCCGACATGCCGGTGCTGCTCACCAGCCTGCGCGAGGCCGCCGCCGCGTTCGGCACCACCTCGGCGATCTACAAGGCCTGCACGGCGATCTTCACCCAGTCCGCCGCCGTGGTCGTGGCGGTCGGCGTGGCGGTCAGCGAGGACCCGGCGCAGCAGACCTCGGCGATCATCGGCAGCGTCACCGAATCCGGCCAGCGTACCGGCCTGCAGGCGCTGCTGGACGGCAAGTCGCGCTTCAACGCGCAGCCGCGCCTGCTGATCGCGCCGAAGCACTCCGCCACCCAGGCGGTAGCTACCGCGATGGGCGCGCTGGCCGAGAAGCTGCGCGCCATCGCCATCGTCGACGGGCCCAACAGCACCGACGAAGCCGGCATCGCCTACGCCGGCGAGTTCGGCAGCAAGCGCATCTACCTGGTCGACCCCGGCGTGCAGTACTGGGACACCGCCAGCAGCGCCACCGTCGACGCCCCGGCCTCGGCCAACGCCGCCGGCCTGTTCGCCTGGACCGACAGCCAGTACGGCTTCTGGTCCTCGCCGTCGAACAAGGAGCTGCTCGGCATCACCGGCACCTCGCGCCCCATCGAGTTCCTCGACGGTGACGAGACCTGCCGTGCCAACCTGCTGAACAACGCCAACATCACCACCATCATCCGCGACGACGGCTACCGCCTGTGGGGCAACCGCACCCTCTCCAGCGACGCCAAGTGGGCCTTCGTGACCCGTGTGCGGACCATGGACATGGTGATGGACGCGATCCTCGCCGGGCACAAGTGGGCGGTCGACCGCGGCATCACCAAGACCTACGTGAAGGACGTCACCGAGGGCCTGCAGGCCTTCATGCGCGACCTGAAGAACCAGGGCGCGGTGATCGACTTCGAGGTCTACGCCGACCCCGAGCTCAACACCGCCAGCCAGCTGGCCCAGGGCAAGGTGTACTGGAACATCCGCTTCACCGACGTACCGCCCGCCGAGAACCCCAACTTCCGCGTGGAAGTGACCGACCAGTGGCTCACCGAAGTCCTGGACGCCGCCTAAGGAGAACCAACGATGATTCCGCAGATCCTCACCAACACCAACCTCTTCGTCGACGGCGTGAGCTTCGCCGGCGACGTGCCTTCCCTGACCCTGCCGGTACTCAAGGTCAAGACCCAGGAGTACCGCGCCGGCGGCATGGACGCGCCGGTGCTGCTCGACGTCGGCCTGGAGGCGATGGAAGCCAAGTTCACTACCAACGGCGCACGCCGCGAGGCCATGAAGTTCTTCGGGCTGAACGACCAGGGCGCCTTCAACGGCACCTTCCGTGGTTCCTTCCGCACCCAGAAGGGCGCCAGCGTGCCGGTGGTCGCCACCGTGCGCGGCCTGCTCAAGGAGATCAACCCGGGCGACTGGAAGGCCGGCGACCTGGCCGCCTGCACCTACAGCGTGGCGGTCTCCTACTACAAGCTGGAAGTCGAGGGTCGCGAGCTGTTCGAGATCGACCCGGCCAACGCGGTGCGCAAGGTCGACGGTGTCGACCAGCTGGCCGCCATGCGCAACGACCTGGGCGTCTGAGGGGAAAGCCATGCATGACTCTGCGCAACTGCCCGCGTGGCTGAGCCTGGACGAGGACGCGGCGGTGGTGACGCTGTCGCGCCCCACCCCGTGCAACGGCGTCAACGTCGACGCCCTGACCCTGCGCGCGCCCACCGTGCGCGACATCCGCCTGGCCAGCAAGGTCGCCAGCGACGACGAGGAGCGCGAACTGCAACTGTTCGCCTCGCTGGCCCAGGTCAGCCGCCAGGACCTGGAGGGACTGAAGCTCAGCGACTACCAGCGGCTGCAGCAGGCCTACTTTCGCCTGGTGCGCGAAGACGGGCCTGAGCTTCTCGCTGATGCGCCAGCTGGCGCGGCGTCTGGCGGCTGAGTCGGGCTTCACGGCCGGCGAACTCGAAGGCATGACCCTCGGCGACCTGCGCTGGTGGCTGGGGGACGAGGCACAAGGGTTCGCCAAGGGAGGGGGCGCCGGGTGACCGGCGCCCCTTGTCGTCGAATCGGCGAGTGAATGGAACATGAGTGACAAACCGGAAGTGACGGCGGCGCTCGTCACCGGGCTGGGCAACACGCTCGGCCGGGCGATCGATGACGCCGCCACGCGGCTAGTGAGCCTGGGTGTGCGCCTGGACCCGACGCTGCAACTGCGCAGCCTGGTCGACGACGTCCGCACCCTGCGCGACCAGTTCGACCTGCAATTCCGCGCCAACCAACGCAGCGCCGAGGACTCGCGGCTGGCGCTGCGGCGCATCGGCGACCTGATCGCCGCGCGACCGCTGCTGGTAACCGCCGTGGCGGCAAGCCCGGCGGCGCCGGCAGCGATCAATGACCGGCAGCGCCTCGGTGATGGCGTGAAGCCGATCCTCGGCATCGGCTCGATCGGCGACATGGTTCGCCTCGGCCTGGACCTGAGCGTGGCCTTCCGCTCGCGGCTGATGCAGCTGCGCCAGGCGGCCGGCCAACCCTACGACGAGGTGGCCGAGCGCAAGCTGGGTGACCAGGTGAGCGGCGCTGCCGAAGCGGCGGCCATGCCGCAAGGCAAGGCTCTCGACCTCGCGGACGAGCTACAGAAGCGCCAGGTGCCGCTGGCCGACCTGGCGACCTTCCTGCCGGCGGCGGCGAGCTTCGCCCAGGGCCAGGGCGTGTCGCTGGAGACCACCGCCGCGCTGGTGCGCGAGCTCCAGCGGAAGGCCGGTATCCAGACCGTCGCCGGCATGCAGCAGGCGCTGGCGGGTATCGCCTGGCGCGGGCAGCTGCAGGGGACGTCGGTCGAAGCGTTCGGCAAGCAGTTGCTGGGGCAGCTGGCGGTGAGCGACCGGGCGGGCGCCGCTGCGTTGGTCGATCCACGTGCTGCCGCCGGCATGCCCGCCGACCTGCTCCAGCAAGGCGTCGAAGCGCGGCGCAACTCTCCGCTCGGCCAGGCGGAGGCGGCGGAGCAACGCATCAACGGCTTCATGCAGGGCATCGGTGACGCGCTGCTGCAAAGCAACAAGGGCCTGCTGGAAACCGCCGCCGTGGTCGGCGCCGGTGTGCTGGCGGTGAAGGCCGCCATCGGCGCCAAGCAGTTCCTCAAGGACGCCCGGGGATTGCTGCCGGGGGGCAAGGACAAGGCCCAGGAGGTGTTCGTCAGCAACTGGGAGGACCTGTGCGGCTGCTTGTGCGGCACGTCCGGCTCGCGGGGCAAGCGCGCTGGCGGCAAGGGCAAGGGCAAGGCTTCCAATGCCGGCGGCGCCAAGCGCGGCGGGATCGTCCAGCGTGCGCGCTCGACCCTAGGCCGCGCGCTGGGGGCGGCGGGCTCGCGGGTCGGTGGCGCCATGCGTCGCCTCGGCGCTTCCGGGGTGGGCCGTGCGGCTGGCAGCCTCTTGCGTGGGGCGCGTGCGGGCTTGCGTCGGCTCGGGCCGGTCAAAACGCTGACGGCGGCGGCCGATGTGGCCTCGATCTACGCCAGCGACCAGTCGCCGGGCGAGAAGGCGGTCGGCTACGGCAAGGTAGCGGGCTCGTCCCTCAGCACCGTGGCGGGGGCCGCGCTGGGCACCCTCATTCCGATCCCGGTGGTCGGCACCCTGGTGGGTGGCGCCATCGGCGGGATGGTCGGCGAGTGGCTGGGCGGCAAGGCCGGCGAGCAGCTCGGCGCCGAGGCGCCGAAGCCGGTGCCAGCGGCTCCGGTCCCGGCGGGCCCGCCCAACTGGACCTTCGCCCCGCAGGTGAGCATTTCGGTGGCCGGCAACATCGTCAACCCGCAGCAGTTGCTCGACGAACTGCTGCCGGCGATGCGTCGGCTGATCGCGGAGGCGCAGCAGGAACGGCAGCGCAACGCGCTGTTCGACACCGTGGTCGTGTAAGGAGACAGCATGTCCTATCTGGAACAGTTTCACGCCGGCCTCGATGAGATCGCCGGCGCGGCGGAGACCGGCCGGCGCGACCTGCAGCAGGTCATCGCGCCGCTGGACAAGGCCCTGGGTCATATCAGTGGCGGCGTCGGCGCGCTGGAAAGCCTGCCCGGCGTCACGCCCGAGGCGGCGGCGAAGCTGCAGCGCGTCATCGGCGGCATCGTGCGCGCCCAGGGCAAGCTGCAGGACACCGTGAGCAAGGCGCAGCGCGCGCAGGAAAAGCTGCAGCAAGGCATCGACACCACCAAGCGCGTGGCCACCGAGGTGAGCGAGCGCATCCAGGGCCTGGGCGAGCAGATCGATCGCGCCGGCCAGGCGGTGAACAAGGTGCTGGGCGCGGTGGACAAGCGCCTGGGCAGCATCCTGCCGACCTCGGTGCTGGCGCCGGCCACCGACCCGGCGGCGCAGATGTGCAAGGTGCCACAGCACCTGCTGATCATGACCCCGCTCAAGTCCACCGAGCGGACCTACTACTTCAACGTCGACACTACCGGCTTCCAGCGCCTGACCCGCACCAGCAGCTACGCCTGGAAGGATCAGCCGCGCCTGGGCCGGCGCGGTGCGCAGCAGAGCGTCGGCCTGGGGCCGGAAACCCTCGGCCTGAGTGGCGTGGTGATGCCGCTGTTCATGCGCGCGGGCGATTCCTCGCAACGGGTCGGCTGGCAGCAGCCGCGCACCCTGCGCGAGCTGGCCGAGCTGCGCGAGCCGGTGAACCTCAGCACCGGGCATGGCGACAACCTGGGCACCTGGTGCCTGACCAAGATCACCGAGACGCAAGAGGCGCTGTTCGCCAATGGCGTGCCTCGCCAGCAAACCCTCGACCTGGAGTTCACCCGCTATGGCGACGATATTCCGCAGCACTGACGGCGACCTGCTGGACCGCATCTGCTACCAGCGCTACGGCCACCTCAACGGCTGCGTCGAAGCGGTGCTCGACGCCAACCCGGGGCTGGCTGACGAGCCGCAGCCGCTGCGCGCGGGGCTGCTCATCCGCCTGCCCGAACTGGCGACGCCGGCCGACCAGCAGGTGCGCCTCTGGGACTGAGCGCCCGCGCGTCTTGCCAAGCATCCGGCCCCGCCCAGGCGGGGCCTTTTCATTCCGGAGGGCTTATGCAGCCTGCCTTTCGCATCGTCGCCGACGGTGCCGACATCACGCCGCTGGTGAGCGATCGACTGCTCGACCTGCAACTGACCGACAAGCCTGGCCTGGAGTCGGACACCTTCGAACTCACCATCGATGACCGCGACGGCGCGGTCAGCTTGCCGCGCCGGGGCGCCGCGCTGGAAGTCTTCCTCGGCTATTCCGGCGCGCCGCTGGTGCGCATGGGCCGCTACGTGGTGGACACCCTGAGCTTCAGCGGCGCGCCCGACACCCTGGTGATCCGTGGCAAGAGCGGCGACATGCGCGGCCAGGGCAAGACCAGCCGCAGCGGCGCCTGGGAAAACGCCAGCCTGGCGAGCATCGTCGCCGAACTGGCGGCACGCAACGGCTGGCGGGCCGCCTGCGATGTGCAGACGCTCATCGCCCGCGCCGAGCAGATTCGCGAGTCGGACTTCCACTTCATCACCCGCCTGGCGCGGCTGCAGAACTGCACGGCGAAGCTGGCGAACAACAGCCTGCTGGTGCAGCCTCGCCAGTCGGGGCGCAGCGCCAGCGGGCAGGCGCTGGAGATTCCGCTGCTGGGGAGGGGCGATCTCAGCGCGTTCTGCTTCACCCTGGATGATCGCCGGGTGGTGTCGGCGGTGCGCGTGCCTTATCGCGGGACGGATGGCGTACAGCGCGAGGTTCGCGTCAGCAACGCCGACGCGCCGAGCCAGGTGGCGGCGGAGCATTGCGACCGCCATCCGCAGCCGGACGAGGCGAGCGCGCGCCAGGTGGCCAGCGCGCGGCTCGCCGAGTTCAACCGCGGCAGCGCCGACGTGCAGCTGGAAATGCCCGGTCGCGCCGACCTGTTCGCCGAGCAGACGGTCGAGCTGCAGGGCTTCAAGGCCGGCCTCGACGGCCGCTACCTGATCGACTCGACCATCCAGCGCTACTCGGCGTCCGGCTGGACCACCACGCTGCACTGCAATGGCGGTGCGCAAGGCAAGGGCAAGGCGGGGGAGGGCGGCTGAGATGCGCATCGACGAACGCCAGTTGCTGCTGATCCTGCCCGACGCCCGCGCTTTCGCGGGCGTTTTCGTTCCACTGCTGAACGCCGCGCTGGGCGAGCGCGGTATCGACACGCCCGCGCGCGTCGCCGCCTTTCTCGCCCAGGTGGGGCACGAAAGCGCGCAGCTGACCCGCTGCGTCGAGAGCCTGACCTATAGCGCCCTGCGGCTGGCGACCGTGTGGCCGCGCCGTTTTCGCGGCGCCGATGGCTCGCCTAATGCGCTGGCGCGGCAGCTCGCCTACCAGCCGGAGCGCATCGCCAACCTTGTCTACGCCGGGCGCAACGGCAATGGCGACGAGGCTTCCGGGGATGGCTGGCGCTACCGCGGGCGCGGCCTGCTGCAGGTCACCGGCCGGGCCAACTACCGGCGGGTCGCCGGCGGCCTGGGCCTGCCGCTCGAAGCGCAGCCGCAACTGCTGGCCGAGCCGCCGGGAGCCTGCGCCTCCGCTGCCTGGTGGTGGGCCGCCGAAGGCCTCAACGAACTGGCCGACAGCGGCCGTTTCGACGACATCACCCGCCGCATCAACGGCGGCCTCAATGGCCTGGCCGAGCGCCAGAAGCTGTGGCGCCGGGCGTTGGAGGTGCTGGGGTGAGCCTTTCCGTGCGGCTGCTTGCCGTTGCGCTCGCGGGGATTGCTTGCCTGTCGACGGGCGCCTGGCTGGCGGCCCGGCATTACCGGCCGTTGCTGGACGCGGCGCAAGCGGATGCCGCGCGTTGCGTGGAGGCGCGCAACTCACTGCTGCTGCAGGTGGAGGAACAGAACCGCCGCCTGGAGGAGCTGGCGCTTGCCAGCAAGGCGCGGGAGTCGGCCGCCGCGCAGGCACTACAGGCCGCGGAAACCGAGGCGAACGGCCATGAGGCCAAGGCGATGCGCCTGCTGAGCGGGCACAGCGAAGGGGATGACTGCGCAGTGGTGGCGCAACTGATCGACCGGGAGCTGTCCTTTTCCCGGATACCAACAAATGCACGTTAACTTGGTAAGGAGATAGCATCATGGCGAATTGGTTGAAGACCATTGCCCAAGAGCTGAAGGCGGCAATTGCAGGGGGGATTGCTGGTGCTGCCGTGGATAAAGCACTTTCCAGCAAGCCTTGTACTCGGATTGTTTTCGAGCCTCCAAGCTGCACCCAGTGCGGTGCTTGCGAAGTGGATGTCGACGCGGCAACTTCGATCACGATCGAAACGAGTGATGCGGTGGTGCGGCTGGAGAACGCCGCGGCTTCTTGTCCTACGCAGGCCCTGCGTGTAGAACCCTGCTGAACATCGACCAGCCAGCGGCGTGAAATGAAGTACGCGGTAAAGCTCCACGACTACCTGACGTCCGAGAACCCGGTTGCCGTGCAGTCGGTGCTCGTCGCCGCGCTGGCGCTGGTCATTTCCAGTGTCTTGCTCAGCACTCTGTTCGGGCTGCTTGGCTCACCCGAGGTCGACGAGTCGCCGCCAACGCTCGTCGACTTCGTCAGCATCGTGCTGCTGGCCCCGCTCTTCGAAACCCTCGTCCTGCTGCTGAGCCTGGAGCTGTCCTGGCTGGTTCTGCGCAACCGCCTGGTGGTGACCTTGCTGGTCGGCTTCGGTTGGGCCGCCGCGCATTCCAGCGTCCGGCTCACCTGGGGCGTCGGGGTGGTCACGTTCTTCCTGATCGCTTCCTACCTCTACCTGTACTGGCGCGGCGTCAGCCGCGCGCGAGCCGTGCAGTTGCTGCTGTTTCCCCATGTCCTGATCAATCTTGCCGCCTGTGCGCTCTGGTGGGCGGCGGACTGACTGCCGCCGAGGTCCCCCATGAAAGCCTGGTTGCCCGTCTTGCTGCTCTCGCTCACGGCGTGCGCCGAGCATCAGCCCGCTCCCGTCCGCGTAGAGGTGCCGGTGGCCATTCCCTGCCGCGCGCCGATCATCGCCGAGCCGGCCTGGGCCACCGGCCCGTTGCACCCCACCGACTCGCTGCAGACCAAGGTTCGCGCCCTGCTCGCCGAACGCCAGCAGCGCCTGGGCTACGAAGCCCGCCTGCGCGCGGCCCTGCAGGCCTGCCGCTAGGCGCCCCGGCGGCCCTTGCGGCTTGCGCTGGCGGGCGGCCTTCGGCTACTGTTCCGCAATCATCTGGCGAGACCGCTATCGTGATTCACCGCAACAGCATCCTCATCTCCCTCCTCAAGGCATTCGCCCGCTGGCGCTGGCGCGCCTGATCCTGCCTTTCCCGGCCCTCGCGCCGGTCCCTTCCCCCGCGTCCTTCCCTCGTCCCCTGGCATAATGGCCAGCAGCTTTCCGGCCGTTCCGGGTGCGCCGACGACGCGAATCGAAAGCAGTGCAATCATTGAGGTTCGAGCAGACATGCTGCTGATGATCGATAACTACGACTCCTTTACCTACAACCTGGTGCAGTACTTCGCCGAGTTGCAGGCCGACATCCACGTCATTCGCAACGACGAGCTGAGCGTCGAGCAGATCGAGGCGCTGAATCCCGAGCGCATCGTGCTCTCCCCCGGCCCCTGCACCCCCAACGAGGCGGGCGTGTCGCTGGCGGTGATCGAGCGCTTCGCCGGCAAGCTGCCGCTGCTGGGCGTGTGCCTGGGGCACCAGTCCATCGGCCAGGCCTTCGGTGGTGACGTGGTGCGCGCGCGCCAGGTCATGCACGGCAAGACCAGCCCGGTGTTCCACACCGACCAGGGCGTCTTCGCCGGCCTCAACAACCCGCTGACCCAGACCCGCTACCACTCCCTGGTGGTCAAGCGCGAGACCCTGCCCGAGTGCTTGGAAATCACCGCCTGGACCGCCCATGACGACGGTTCGGTGGACGAGATCATGGGCCTGCGGCACAAGACCCTGAACGTCGAAGGCGTGCAGTTCCACCCCGAGTCCATACTCTCCGAGCAGGGCCACGAGATGTTGGCCAACTTCCTCAAGCAGCAGGGCGGGGTGCGCGCATGAACATCAGGGAAGCCCTCGACCGGGTGGTGAACCAGCTCGACCTGTCCACCGAGGAAATGCAGGCGGTCATGCGCGAGATCATGACCGGCCAGTGCACCGACGCGCAGATCGGCGCCTTCCTCATGGGCATGCGCATGAAGAGCGAGACCATCGACGAAATCGTCGGCGCGGTCTCGGTGATGCGCGAGCTCGCCGACGGCGTGCAACTGCAGAGCCTGGACAACGTGGTCGACGTGGTCGGCACCGGCGGCGATGGCGCCAACATCTTCAACGTGTCCTCGGCCTCGGCCTTCGTGGTCGCCGCCGCCGGCGGCAAGGTGGCCAAGCACGGCAACCGCGCGGTCTCCGGCAAGAGCGGGAGCGCCGACCTGCTGGAAGCCGCCGGCATCTACCTGGACCTGAAATCCGAGCAGGTCGCCCGCTGCATCGAGGGCGTCGGCGTGGGTTTCATGTTCGCCCAGGTCCACCACAAGGCCATGCGCTACGCCGCCGGCCCGAGGCGTGAGCTGGGCCTGCGCACCCTGTTCAACATGCTCGGCCCGCTGACCAACCCGGCCGGCGTGCGCCACCAGGTGGTCGGCGTGTTCAACCAGGCGCTCTGCCGGCCGCTGGCCGAGGTGCTCAAGCGCCTGGGCAGCCAGCACGTGCTGGTGGTGCACTCGCGTGACGGCCTGGACGAGTTCAGCCTGGCCGCCGCCACCCACGTCGCCGAGCTGAAGGACGGCGAGGTGCGTGAATACGAAGTGAAGCCGGAGGATTTCGGCATCCGCAGCCAGACCCTGATCGGCCTCACCGTCGACAGCCCGCAGCAGTCGCTGGAACTGATCCGCGACGCCCTCGGCCGGCGCCGGACCGAAGCCGGGCAGAAGGCCGCCGAGCTGATCGTGCTCAACGCCGGCGCCGCGCTCTACGCCGCCGACCTGGCCACCTCGCTGCACGAGGGCATGCACCTGGCCCATGACGCCCTGCACACCGGCCTGGCCCGGGAGAAGATGGACGAACTGGCCGCCTTTACCGCCGTTTACCGAGAGGAGAATGCACAGTGACTGTGCCCACGGTTCTGCAGAAGATTCTGGCCCGCAAGGCCGAGGAAGTCGCCGAGCGCCGCGCGCACGTCTCCTTCGCCGAACTCGAGCAGCGCGCCCGCGCCGCCGACGCCCCGCGCGGTTTCGCCGCGGCGCTGCTGGCGCAGGCCCAGCGCAAGCAGCCGGCGGTGATCGCCGAGGTGAAGAAGGCCTCGCCGAGCAAGGGTGTGATCCGCGAGAACTTCTCGCCGGCGGATATCGCCCGCAGCTACCAGGAGGGCGGCGCGACCTGCCTCTCGGTGCTGACCGACATCGACTATTTCATGGGCGCCGACGCCTACCTGCAGGAGGCCCGCGCGGCCTGCTCGCTGCCGGTGATCCGCAAGGACTTCATGATCGACCCCTACCAGGTGGTCGAGGCCCGCGCCATCGGCGCCGACTGCATCCTGCTGATCGTCTCGGCGCTGGATGACGCGCGCATGGCCGAGCTGGCCGCGGTGGCCAAGGAGCAGCACCTCGACGTGCTGGTGGAAGTGCACGACGCCGACGAACTCGAGCGTGCGCTGAAGACCCTGGACACCCCGCTGATCGGCATCAACAACCGCAACCTGCACACCTTCGAGGTGAGCCTGGAAGTCACCCTCGACCTGCTGCCGGACATCCCGCGCGACCGCCTGGTGGTGACCGAGAGCGGCATCCTCAACCGCGCCGACGTCGAGCTGATGGAAGTCAGCGAGGTCTATGCCTTCCTGGTGGGCGAGGCGTTCATGCGCGCCGACGATCCGGGTGTCGAGCTCAAGCGCCTGTTCTTCCCCGAGCGCCGCAACGTGGTGCTGGGCGCCGACCCGGACTGACCGGGGCGCGCAAACGCAAAAGGCCGGCGATTGCCGGCCTTTTGCATTCTGGCGGACGGTTCAGCGCGTGCCGAACACCACCATGGTCTTGCCCTTGACGTGCACCAGGCCCTGTTCCTCCAGGCTCTTCAGCACGCGACCGACCATTTCCCGCGAGCAGCCGACGATGCGGCCGATTTCCTGGCGGGTGATCTTGATCTGCATGCCGTCGGGGTGGGTCATGGCGTCGGGCTGGTGGCACAGGTCGAGCAGGGTGCGCGCGACGCGCCCGGTGACGTCGAGGAAGGCCAGGTCGCCGACCTTGCGCGTGGTCTTGCGCAGGCGGTCGGCCATCTGGCTGCCCAGGGTGATGAGAATCTCCGGGTCCTGCAGGCTCAGCTCGCGGAACTTCGCGTAGCTGATCTCCGCCACTTCGCATTCGCCCTTGGCGCGAACCCAGGCGCTGCGTTCCTGGGCGGCGCTGCCGTCCTTCTCGAACAGCCCCATCTCGCCGAAGAAGTCGCCGCTGTTCAGATAGCCGATGATCATTTCGCGGCCGTCATCATCCTCGATCAGTACGGTGACCGAGCCCTTGATGATGAAGAACAGGCTTTCGCAGCGGTCGCCCGCGTAGATGATGGTGCTTTTTGGTGTGTAGCGCCGGCGGTGACAGTGCGCGAGCAACTTGTCGAGGTTCTTGTGTTTGGGTGTAAGGGTAATAGCTACCATGCCCGAGTCCCGAAATTATAAGAATGGCCCTGTGCACACAGGCGCTTGTCGATTTGTTATGTGTCGTCCCTGGTTGGCTTGACCTGACCGTACGACGCTCTCCCCCTGAGCGCGCTGCCGCGGCGCAAAGCGCCGCGGCCATGACTGGCTAGAGCTTAAACAGGCGACCGGGCGCCGACAATCGAAAGCTGGTCGCCCGTGAGATTAACCCCAGGAGTGTGCCAGTAAAATGACGCCAGCATAATAGGTGAATACGGTACGCGCGTCTCGAATTGAGACCTGGTCGCCATCGCCGAGTGTTACAGGGCTTGTGATAAGCTGGCGCCCCTTTTTTTCCGGCGGAAGCCTTTCCATGAAAGCGAGAATCCAGTGGGCCGGCGAGGCCATGTTCCTCGGTGAGTCCGGCAGCGGCCACGTGGTGGTGATGGATGGTCCGCCCGACGCCGGTGGGCGCAACCTCGGCGTGCGGCCGATGGAAATGCTGCTGCTCGGCCTGGGCGGTTGCACCAACTTCGACGTGGTCAGCATCCTGAAGAAGGGCCGCCAGCCGGTGGAGAGCTGCGAAGCCTTCCTCGAGGCCGAACGCGCCGACGAGGACCCCAAGGTGTTCACCAGGATCCACGTGCACTTCGTGGTCAAGGGCCGCGGCCTGAAAGAGGCCCAGGTCAAGCGCGCCGTCGAGCTGTCGGCGGAGAAATACTGCTCGGCCTCGATCATGCTCGGTCGCGCCGGCGTGGAAATCACCCACGACTACGAGATCGTCGAGCTGGGCTGACAGGCCCTTCATCCGATCATCAAACAGGTGGCGCAGACTATGGCGAAGGTCCACCGACCTCTGCATAATGCGCCACCTTTTTTTCGGGGCCCGGCCCCAGAACCAAGCAACCACAATCGCCAACGCGAAGAGGTGTAAACCGTCCTACGCAGGTGCGCACTAAGCGCCTGACGGGCATGCTCAACCACGCGGCAGAGCCGCATTGAAGAGAGTTCCCACGGTGAAAAGCAAACTCAAGCTCCACGGGTTCAACAACCTGACGAAGACCTTGAGCTTCAACATCTATGACATCTGCTACGCCGAGACGCCGGAAGACCAACAGGCTTACGTGCAGTACATCGACGAAGAGTACGATGCCGAGCGTCTGACCCAGATCCTCACCGATGTTGTCGACATCATCGGCGCCAATATCCTGAACATCGCCCGTCAGGACTACGACCCGCAAGGCGCCAGCGTTACCATCCTGATCTCCGAGCAACCGGTCACCCCGACCGAGAGCCAGATCGAGGAATCCCCCGGGCCGCTACCGGAAACCATCCTGGCGCACCTGGACAAGAGCCATATCACCGTGCACACCTACCCGGAGATCCATCCGGTGGAAGGCATCGCGACTTTCCGGGTGGACATCGACGTCTCCACCTGCGGGGTGATCTCGCCGCTGAAGGCGCTCAACTACCTGATCCACCAGTTCGACTCGGACATCGTCACCGTCGATTATCGCGTGCGTGGCTTCACCCGCGACGTGGAAGGCAAGAAGCACTTCATCGACCACGAGATCAACTCGATCCAGAACTACCTCTCCGACGACACGTACGAGGCCTACCAGATGACCGACGTGAACGTGTACCAGGAGAACCTGTTCCACACCAAGATGCTGCTCAAGGAGTTCGACCTGGACAACTACCTGTTCGGCGACGCCACGCGCAACCTCTCGCCGGAGCAGCGCAAGCAGGTGGAAGAGCGGGTCCGCCACGAGATGCTGGAAATCTTCTACGCGCGCAACATGCCGCACTGACCGGCACTCCACGAAAAAGGGCGCCTCGGCGCCCTTTTTTCATGCCCGCGTTTCAGTCCTCGTCCACCTCGCGACCATCCAGCGGCTGGGCCGGGCGATGGTTGTCGGGGAACAGCTGGCGGAAGCGCCCGATCTGCGCCGTCGACATTTCCAGCGGCTGCTCGAAGATCACCCACTGCACGCCTTCGGAGCAGGGCGGGGTGGTCAGCGAGCCGGTGTAGAACAGGTGGTGCCCGCCAGTGGGCAGCAGGCGCGCCAGGTCCGGCGCCTGGCCGGCGTCGAGGTGGGTTTCGCTGGCGCCGCTTTGCGGCAGGGCGTTCCACAGCCCGGCCAGCTCGGGATTTTCCCGGCCGCGCTTGATCATCGCCGCGAGCACCAGCAGGTGCCCGTCCGGCGCGCGATTCACCAGGTGCATCTCCAGCGGGTAATGGTGGTGGTCGATGAGGTGTTCGCTGGGCGTGTGGAAATGGAACTGCGCCAGGCTGTAGGCCTGCCCCTTGTAGGTCAGGCCTTCGTCGCCGGCGGGGCTGGCCTGGATGGTATGGCCGTTGTTGATGACCTGCAGCGCCTGCTTGCCGTAGGCGATATGCAGGTCGTCGGGGTGCAGCGGGCGGGGCGTCAGCCTGTGCATGTCGAGGTCGATCGGCGACTGCGACTGGCCGGTGCCGCAGACGGGGCTGCCGAGACCGGCCCAGTGCGCGGGGCCCTGGTCACCCTGGTAGGACCAGTGGTTTTCGCTGGCGCGGGCGCCGGGTAGCAGCAGGCACAGCGAGGCCAGCAGCAGGGAAGAACGGTAGGGGAAACGCATCGATTGCTCCGGTGGACGAACGTGACCGGAGTCGAATTGTATGGAGATGTTTCACGAACGAAAGAGTGGCGCCGGTGAATCGGAGGATTCCTCGGCGCCTGCGGAAAATCCCGAGCCGGGGCGGCGGGATCAGATGCGGTAGGTGGTCTTGGTCATCACCTTGGACAGCAGCGACATGCCGAACTTCACCGGGCTCGGGAAGCGCAGGCCGCCGGCGTCGATGGCGCTGTTGGCGTGGTGCTCCTCGTCGACGCGCATCTGCTCGAGGATCGCGCGACTCTTCTGGTCCTCGGCGGGCAGTTGCTCCAGGTGTTCGTCCAGGTGCTTGCAGACCTGGTCCTCGGTGGCGGCGACGAAGCCGAGGCTGACACGGTCGCTGATCAGCCCGGCGGCGGCGCCGACGCCGAACGACAGGCCATAGAACAGCGGGTTGAGCAGGCTCGGGCGGCTGCCCAGCTGGCGGATGCGCTGTTCGCACCAGGCCAGGTGATCGACTTCCTCGTCGGCGGCTTCTTCCATGGCCTTGCGCACGCGCGGCAGCTTGGCGGTCAGCGCCTGGCCCTGGTACAGCGCCTGGGCGCAGACCTCGCCGGTATGGTTGATGCGCATCAGCCCGGCGATGTGCCGGCTGTCGGCGTCGCTGAGATCGGTGTCGGGCTGCACGATGGCCGGCGACGGGCGCGACGGCTGGCCGCTGAACGGCAGCAGGGTACGCAGCGCGGCGTCGGCCTGGAGCAGGAAGCGGTCGGCGGGGGAGTAGTGACGGTCGGCGGACATGGCGCACCTCCGAATAGGAAAACGATGGCCAGTTTAGCGGATTGCCGATGACAGGTCTTGTGAGGGGCGGCCACGCGCCGCCCCGCGCCGTGGGTCAGCCCGGCGGCCAGTGCATCTGGCGCTGGCCGAGCACGTGCATGTGGATGTGGTGCACGGTCTGCCCGCCAAGGTCGTTGCAGTTCATCACCACCCGGAAACCTTCCTCGCAACCCTGCTCGGCGGCCAGGCGCTGGGCGGTGAAGAGGATGTGCCCGGCCAGCGGCTTGTCGGCCTCGGTCAGTTCGTTGAGGGTGGCGATGTGTTTCTTCGGCACCACCAGGAAATGCACCGGCGCCTGCGGGCCGATGTCGTGGAAGGCGATGACCTGGTCATCCTCGTAGAGCTTGCGCGCCGGTATCTCGCCAGCCGCGATCTTGCAGAACAGGCAGTCCATGGAACCTCCTCCGGTCCGGTAACTGGTCGGCAGTTTAGCCGCCCGCTCCGGCGCCGCCCAGCGACCTCGGCGCTAGCGCGGCAGTACCGCGCGGTTGGCCTTGCCGGCGACCCAGCGCACCAGCCAGCGCGGCGCCAGGCGCGGGCTCCAGGTCATCAGGCGGTTGCGCCAGCCGGGGATGATGATGGCCTTGTTGCGCTGCAGCGCCTTGACCGCGATCAGCGCCACTTCCTCAGCGCTCATCATCAGCTTGCTGCCGTCCAGGCGGCCCACTTCGGCGCTGGCATTGCGGAAGAACGCGGTGCGCGTCGGCCCCGGGCAGAGCACCGAGACCTTGACCCCGTGGCGCTTGAGCTCCAGCCGCAGGCTCTCGGAGAAGTGCAGCACGTAGGCCTTGCTGGCGTAGTAGTTGCTCATCCAGGGGCCGGGCATGAAGCCGACCACCGAAGCCACGTTGAGGATCTGCCCGCCGCCCTGGCGCGCCATCTGGCCGCCGATGGCGTGGCACAGGCGGGCCAGGGCGAGGACGTTGAGCTCGATCATCTCCTGCTCGCGCGACCAGTCCTGCTCGATGAAGGCGCCGGCGCTGCCGAAGCCGGCGTTGTTCACCAGCAGCTCGATGTGCCGCTCGGACTGCTCCAGCTCATGCAGCAGGCCGGAGAGCTGCAGGGGCTCGGAGAGGTCGCAGACGCGGAACAGCACGTCCACGCCGAAACGCTGGGCCAGCTCGCAGGCGATGCTCTCCAGGGCGTCGCGTTGCCGCGCCACCAGGATCAGGGCCTGGCCGCGCCGCGCCAGGGCTTCGGCCAGGGCGAGGCCGATGCCGCTGGAGGCGCCGGTAATCAGGGCATAGCGTGGCATTGAGTGGTCTCCGCAATGGGGCGCGGATTCTAGCGCGCCCCTTTGGCGCGGGCTATTGCTCCGAGGCGTCGGTGTCGTCCGAGGAGTCGTCGGAACCTTCGTCGGCGGACTGCGGATCGGCCGCCTCGTCGGTGCTCTGGTTCTGCTGCTGGCTGTAGGCGGCTTCCTGTGCGCGGGTAACGTAGCCCTGGTAGGCGGGCAGGGCGACCGCCGCGACTATGCCGACCACCGGCACCAGGATCGAAGCCCAGGCCAGGCCGGTCACCCCACGGCTGTTCGGTGGCGGCGGCGGGCCGTAGCGGTTGGCGCCGGCGCTGCCGGGCACCAGCAGCATCAGCAGGGCCATGACGCTGCCGACCACCGGGACGAAGTTGAGCAGCCACAGCCAGCCGGACCAGCCGATATCGTGCAGGCGCTGCACGCCGAAGAACACGCTGACCGCGATCATGCCGACGCAGGCGGCGATCGCCAGCAGCATACCGAGCGTGGTGGATACCGCCGTGAGGGCGGCGATGATCGCGAACACCGGCACCAGGGCGAGGATCATGCCCATGCTCCAGCCCAGGTAGCGCACCCGACCGATACGGCCCTGGGCGCTGAAGTACTGCAGCTCGCCAAATTCCGCCAGGGCTTCGCCGACCGGCGCCTGTGGCGTGGCGTAGGGCGACTGGGCGCGTTGCGCGGAAGCGGGTGCGGTGGCCCGCGCGGGGGTGGCCGGCTCGGCGGGCTGGGTGGCGGCCAGCTCGGCCTGGCGCGCCAGGTACTTGTCGATGATGATCCCGCAGGCGCTGCATTCGCCGGACCTGGCCTGCTCATGGCCGCACTTGGGGCAGGTCATGCGCTGGCTGTCGTCGAGCTGCTGCGAGGCCTGGGCGGCCAGGGTCTCGGGGCTGGGGTGGTCCTCGGTCTCCACCAGCGACAGGCTGGCGCTCAGTTCCGATTCCTTGCGCGCGTTGGCGCCGGCGCCCTGCAGGGCTTGCAGGTACTTGTCGGCCTCCCCCGAGGAGAGCCCGCGCTTGAGCACCACCAGTTGGCCGCTGAACAGCGCCTCGATACGTTCGAGGTCGCTCTTGAACAGCCGGGCGAGATTTTCCTTGGCGGTTTCCAGCGGGGTCTGCGGCATCAGTGCGCCGTCGAACACGATCTTGTAGCGCGGTTCATCCATCGAGGGGCGTCCTTGTCGGTTGAAGGGCTGTACAGGCGATGCTACAGCCTAATCGCAGGCCGTAAGGGCAACAAGCCAGCATGTCTGGATTTGCGGGCCCGGTCAGGGACGCAGCAGGACGTTCAGCCCGTTGCCGCGTTGCAGCGCCTGGCGGTACTCGTGATCCAGGCGCGCCACCAGCTCTTCCACCGAGGGCAGGTCGCTGATGTTGCCGACGCCCTGGCCGGCCGACCACACGGTCTTCCAGGCCTTGGCTTCGTCATTGACCGGCTTGAGCTTCTCGCCGTAGTTCAGTTCGCCCTTCTCGTTGAGCCGCGCCATGTCGAAGCCGGCGGCCTCCAGGCTCTGGCGCATGAAGCTGGCCGGCACCCCGGACACCGCGGGGGTGTGGATGATGTCGGCGGCGCGGGCTTCCAGCAGCATCTGCTTGTAAGGGCCCGAGGCGTTGCTTTCGCGGGTGGCGATGAAGCGCGTGCCGAGGTAGGCGAGGTCGGCGCCGAGGATCTGCGCCGCGAGGATCTCGTGGCCGTGGTTGATGCAGCCGGCCAGCAGCAGCGTCTTGTCGAAGAACTGGCGGATTTCCGCGACCAGCGCGAAGGGGCTCCAGGTGCCGGCGTGGCCCCCGGCGCCGGCGGCCACGGCGATCAGGCCGTCGACCCCGGCCTCGGCCGCCTTCTCGGCGTGGCGGCGGGTGGTCACGTCGTGGAATACCAGGCCGCCATAGCTGTGCACGGCGTCGACCACCTCGCGCACCGCGCCCAGGCTGGTGATGACGATGGGCACACGGTGCTCGACGCACAGGGCCAGGTCCGCGTGCAGGCGCGGGTTGCTGTGGTGGACGATGAGGTTCACCGCGTAGGGCGCGGCCGTCTCGTCACCCGCCAGCCCCGCCTCGATCTCTTCCAGCCAGGCCTTGAAGCCACTGCTCTCGCGCTGGTTCAGCGCCGGGAAGCTGCCGACGATGCCACTGCGGCAGCAGGCCAGTACCAGTTGCGGGTTGGACACCAGGAACATCGGAGCGGCCACCAGCGGCAGGCGCAGGCGGCGGTCGAGCAGGGCGGGCAGGGTCATGGACGGACTCCGGTCAGGACATCAGAAAGGTTTCACCACCACCAGAATGACGATGGCCAGCAGGAAAAACACAGGGACTTCGTTGAACCAGCGATAGAACACATGGCTGCGACCGCTTTCGCCACGGGCGAAGCGCTTGAGCATGGCGCCGCAGGCGTGGTGATAGCCGATCAGCAACACCACCAGGGTCAGCTTGGCGTGCATCCAGCCCTGGGTCAGCCAGGCCGGGTTGAGGTAGAGCATCCAGGCGCCGAGGACGATCGTGAGGATCATCGAGGGGCCCATGATGCCGCGGTAGAGCTTGCGCTCCATCACGCAGAAGCGCTCGCGGCTGGGCTGGTCCTCGCTCATGGCGTGGTAGACGAACAGCCGCGGCAGGTAGAACAGGCCGGCGAACCAGCAGACCACGGCGATGATATGGAAGGCCTTCAGCCACAGGTAAAGCATCGATCACTCCTCGAGTCACGGTGAGCAGATAGTAGTGGCACGCAGGTTGAGCGTCATCCTGCTGTGGGTGCATTGGTGGCGTGGCGATTACACTGAGGCGGCCACCTTCCATCGTGCTCCTCGGCAAGGCACGCCGCTGGGTAGTCGGCAGCTACCCCAGTCCAGCTCATGTCCGACGACTCTCCCGCTCCATCCGACGCCGCCACACCGCAAACACCGGCCGCCGCCAGCCGCCGCAGCCTGTTCCGCCAATGGCGCCGGCACCGCCTGGTGCGGCCGTGGCGGCAAAACATCGCGTTCTGGCTCGGCGCGCTGCTGGTGGGCTTGGTGGCCCTGGCTTTCGCCCACCTGGCGGACCTCGCCAGCGCCACCTTCCGTGGGGTGGTCGCGCATAGCCAGTGGTGGCCGTGGCTGCTCTGCCCGGCGGGCTTCGCCGCGCTGGCCTGGCTGACCCAGGGCGCGCTGAAGAACACCCGTGGCTCGGGGATTCCCCAGGTGATAGTCGCCCTCGGCGTGCGTAGCAGCCGCACGCGCAACGCCCTGCTGTCGCTGCGCATCGCCGTCGGCAAGCTGGTGCTGACCCTGGCCGCGCTGCTGGTGGGCGCCTCCGCCGGGCGCGAGGGGCCCACCGTGCACATCGGCGCGGCGCTGATGTACTCGTTCGGTCGGCGCCTGGGGCTGTACGACAAGCGCACCGTCTCCGGGTTGATCCTCGCCGGCGGCGCGGCGGGAATCGCCGCCGCCTTCAACACGCCCCTGGGTGGCGTGGTGTTCGCCATCGAGGAGCTGAGCAAGACCTTCGAACAGCGTTTCAGTGGGCTGGTGCTGACCGCCGTGCTGCTCGGCGGTGTCGTCACCCTGGGGTTGATGGGCGGCTACAGCTACTTCGGCAAGCTCTCGGAAAGCATGCCGTTCGGGCCGGCCTGGGCCGCTGTGGTCGCCTGCGGCGTGCTCGGCGGTCTGCTCGGCGGCATCTACTGCCGCTTGATCCTGCCGACCAGGAGCGGTCCGTTGAGCTTCATCACGCGCTGGCGCGGGCGCTGGCCGGTGCGCTTCGCCGCCGCCTGCGGGCTGCTGCTGGCGTTGCTGGGGTTGTGCTCGGGACAGCACATCTTCGGCACCGGCTACGCGGAGACCCGCTCGATCCTCGAAGGCACGCCGGTGGTGGGCCAGGATTTCCTGCTATGGAAGTTCCTGGCCAACGTGGTGTCCTTCGTCGCCGGTATTCCCGGTGGGCTGTTCTCTCCATCGCTGACCGTCGGCGCCAGCCTGGCGCCCTGGCTGGCGCCGCTGATCCCTGGCGCGGCCCTGCCTGCGGTGGGGTTGCTGGGCATGTCCGCCTATCTCGCCGGGGTGACCCGCACGCCGTTGACCGCCAGCGTGATCACCATCGAGCTGTCCCACAGCCCGGACATGCTGCTGCCGATCCTCGCCGCGACCCTGCTGGCCAGCGCCATTTCCCGGCGCATCAGCCCGGTGCCGATCTACCACGCGCTGGCCCGGCAGATGCTCGAGACCCTGCCCTCCGCCAAACGGCCCGCCGAGCAGGCCTGATCGGCCTGTTCAGGCGGGGCCGGCGCTCTTATCATTGGCGGTTCTGAGTGAGCCCCATATGGCGGAGTGACGGACAGATGATCAAGGTCGGTATCGTAGGTGGTACGGGTTATACGGGTGTGGAACTGCTGCGTCTGCTGGCCCAGCATCCCGAGGCGCACGTCGAAGTGATCACTTCGCGCTCCGAGGAGGGCGTGAAGGTCGCCGACATGTACCCGAACCTGCGAGGCCACTACGACTACCTGTCCTTCAGCGTGCCCGACGTGCAGCGCCTGGGCGCCTGCGACGTGGTGTTCTTTGCCACCCCGCACGGCGTGGCCCATGCCCTGGCCGGCGAGCTGCTGGCCACCGGCACCCGGGTCATCGACCTGTCCGCCGACTTCCGCCTGCAGGATGCCGAGGAATGGGCCAAGTGGTATGGCCAGCCCCACGGCGCGCCGGACCTGCTGCCCGAGGCCGTCTACGGCCTGCCGGAAGTGAACCGCGAGGCCATCAAGTCGGCACGCCTGATCGCCGTTCCCGGCTGCTACCCGACCGCCACCCAACTGGGCTTCATCCCGCTGCTGGAAGCCGGCCTGGCCGACAGCTCGCGGCTGATCGCCGACTGCAAGTCCGGCGTCAGCGGCGCCGGTCGCGGCGCCAAGGTCGGCTCGCTGTTCTGTGAGTCCGGCGAGAGCATGATGGCCTACTCGGTCAAGGGCCACCGCCACCTGCCGGAAATCAGCCAGGGCCTGCGCCGCGCCGCCAAGGGCGATGTCGGCCTGACCTTCGTGCCGCACCTGACCCCGATGATCCGTGGCATCCACGCGACCCTCTACGCGCACGTGGCCGATCGCGGCGTCGACCTGCAGAAGCTGTTCGAGGAGCGCTACGCCAACGAGCCGTTCGTCGACGTGATGCCCGCCGGCAGCCATCCGGAAACCCGCAGCGTGCGTGGCGCCAACGTCTGCCGTATCGCGGTGCACCGTCCGCAGGGCGGCGATCTGGTGGTGGTGCTGTCGGTGATCGACAACCTGGTCAAGGGCGCCTCCGGCCAGGCCATCCAGAACATGAACATCCTCTTCGGCCTGGACGAGCGCCTCGGCCTGTCCAACGTCGCCCTGCTGCCCTGACGCGGTGCCCGGGCTCACGGCGCGGGAGCCCGTCCCGGGGAATGTTCGACCAAGGATTGACCTGGCTTAGTTGACCATTTTTCTCGGGTAAGCGGATAATAGCCCGCAATGTTGTAACGTACGGCCTCGGCCGGGAGACATGTGACATGACCATCGAGACCTTCACCCCCACCCCCCTGATCTTCTCCAACGGGGCCGCAAACAAGGTGAAGACGCTGATCGACGAAGAGGGCAACCCGCGCCTGAAGCTGCGCGTCTTCGTCACCGGCGGCGGCTGCTCGGGCTTCCAGTACGGCTTCACCTTCGACGAAGACACCGCGGACGATGACACCGTGGTCGAGCGCGACGGTGTCAGCCTGGTGGTCGACCCGATGAGCTTCCAGTACCTGGCCGGCTCCGAAGTGGACTACCAGGAAGGCCTGGAAGGTTCGCGCTTCGTCATCAAGAACCCGAACGCCGCCACCACCTGTGGCTGTGGTCAGTCGTTCTCGATCTGACGAACCCGGAAAGGAAAACGCCGCGCATCTGCGCGGCGTTTTCGTTTGATCAGGCCGGGTAGAGCGCGCCGAGTATCCGTGGCCCGGCGGCGCCGGTGACCTCGGGGCAGTTGCCGGGCAGGCGCTCGAGGAAGCGATGCGCCAGCCAGGCGAACGCCATGGCTTCCATCCACTCCGGCGCCACGCCGTATTCGGCGGTGCTGACGACTCGCGCGTGCGGCAGATGGGCGGCCAGGCGGCCCATGAGCGCGCCGTTGAAGGCGCCGCCCCCGCATACCAGCACCTCTTCGCAACCCGGCTGCGCGTGCAGCAGGGCTTCGGCGATGCTGCGTGCGCTCAACTCCAGCAGCGTGGCCTGGACATCTTCGGCGGGTACGGTAGGGCCCTCGGCGAGACGGGTCTTCAGCCAGGGCAGGTTGAAACGCTCGCGACCGGTGCTTTTCGGCCCGCGGGTGGCGAAGAAATCATCGGCGAGAAAGCGTTGCAGCAATTCCGCGTCGACCCGGCCGCTCGCCGCCCAGGCGCCATCGCGGTCGTAGGCGTCGCCGCGCTGGTCGTGAATCCAGCTGTCCAGCAGCACGTTGCCGGGGCCGCAGTCGAAACCGCGCACCGGCTCGCCGGGGGCCAACAGCGACACGTTGCTGAAACCGCCAATGTTGAGCACGGCGCGCTGCCGCTGATCGCCGAACAGGGCGCGGTGGAAGGCCGGTACCAGCGGAGCGCCCTGGCCGCCGGCCGCGACATCGCGACGACGGAAGTCGGCGACCACGTCGATACCGGTCAGCTCGGCGAGCAGGGCGGGGTTGTCGATCTGTACGGTGAAGCCGCGCTGCGGCTCGTGGCGCACGGTCTGGCCGTGACTGCCGATGGCGCGAATGGCCGAGGGTTCCAGTTGCTGGCGCTGCAGCAGTTCCTGGATGCCCAGGGCGGCGAGCCGCACCCAGGCGTTCTCGGCGCAAGCGCCGCGGGCGATCTCGTCGGGGCCGCTGGCGCACAGGGCCAGAAGCTCGGCGCGAAGCTCCGCGGGCATGGGAAGGTAGTGGGAAGCGAGCAGGGTGGTGGAATGATCACCCTGCTCGACGAGGGCGATGTCCAGGCCATCGAGGCTGGTACCGGACATCACCCCCAGATAGAGCGGCATGGCTTAGCGCTGCTGCTCTTGCTGCTTGTTCATGGCCAGGGCGGTGCCCTTGCCCTGCTCCATGCGCGCCATCAGCGGCTGGGTCTGGGCCATGAAGCGCTTGCGGTCGGGGCCTGCCAGCGGGTCTGCCATCGGCAGTTTGGCGCTCAGTGGGTCGACGTACTGGCCGTTCACGTGGAACTCGTAGTGCAGGTGCGGGCCGGTGGCCAGGCCGGTCATGCCGACGTAACCGATGATCTGCCCCTGCTTCACGGCGACGCCGCTGCGAATGCCCTTGGCGAAGCGGCTCATGTGGCCGTAGACGGTCTGGTAGGTCGAGCCGTGCTGGATGACCACTGCGTTGCCGTAGCCGCCCTTGCGCCCGGCCTCGAGCACCTTGCCGTCGCCGGTGGCCTTGATCGGCGTACCGATGGGCGCGGCGTAGTCGACACCCTTGTGTGCGCGAATCTTGTTCAGGATCGGATGCAGGCGCCCCATGGAGAAGCGCGAGCTGATGCGCGCGAAGTCCACCGGGGTGCGGATGAACGCCTTGCGCATGCTGGTGCCGTCGGCGCGGTAGTAGCTGGTGTTGCCGGTCTTGTTGGTGAAGCGCACCGCGGTGTATTCCTTGCCGCGGTTGATGAAGCGCGCGGCGAGGATGTTGCCGGTGTCGACCTGGCGGCCGTTGACCACCTTCTTCTCATAGACGACGTCGAACTGGTCGCCTTCGCGCAGGTCCAGGGCGAAGTCGATGTCGTAGCCGAAGATGTTCGCCATCGCCATGATCAGGTCATGGGACAGTCCCGCTTCCTTGCCCGCGGTGAACAGCGAGCTGTCGATGCGGCCGTGGGCGTAGGCGGTCTGCACGTCCGGCTTGGTCAGGTCGCGTTTGAACGCATAGCCCTTGGCGGTCTTGTTCAGGCTGATGGTTTCCAGGTCGCTCTGCTTGATGCGCAGGCCCTGCAGTTCACCCTTGGGCGTCACCAGGAATTCCACCTCGTGACCGACGTCCAGGCGCGTGAACTGCTTGGCGTCCTTGCTGCTGGCCAGCACGTCGTGCACGACGCCAGCCGGCAGGCCGGCCTTGGCGAAGACGGTGGAAAGGGTGTCGCCCTTGCCCACAGTCACGCTCTTCCAGCCCGGTTCGGCGGGAGTGCTGGGTTTGGATTCGCTGGAAGCCCCGAGTTCGTTCTTTTCTTCTGCTTTCGCGTCTTTTACGGCGCTGTCGTTATCGTTCTGACCTTCGATCTGTGCGAAGGGAGAGCTCTCGCCCTCGGTGACCTGCGTGCTTCGCAGGTCGTCTTTTTCCTGAATGATGCGGTCGGAACCGCTTTCCAGCTCCAGATTGAGCGTGGTCTTCTTCGCCTCGACTTCACTCGAGGGGAACACCAGCAGAGCCAGGCTGAGGAGCGCTGCTACACCGCTTGCGGCCAGCAGGTGGCTCTTCGGATAGTAGGGCGCTTTCTGATTCGATTGCGTCATGGCGTGAGTGGTGTTTTTGGAATGTGAAATAACTGCCTAAAATATAACCAAATTTCCCTTGAAGCAAGCCTATCGTCCAGGCTTTGGCGCCATTTCCCCGTACGCCGGGCAAAACTTGTTTTTAGTGCCCGATCTTGTATGGTTGGTTCCCTTTTGAATGCCGGAAAAACGGAACGGGAACTGTGATGAAGTCGGTCGAAGAGCAGCTGGCGCTGATCAAGCGTGGTGCGGATGAACTCCTGGTGGAGGCCGAGCTGGTCGAAAAGCTCAAGCGCGGCCAGCCCCTGCGGATCAAGGCGGGCTTCGACCCGACCGCGCCGGACCTGCACCTCGGGCACACCGTCCTTATTAATAAGCTGCGCCAGTTCCAGGATCTGGGTCACCATGTGATCTTCCTGATCGGTGACTTCACCGGGATGATCGGCGACCCGAGCGGCAAGAGCGCCACCCGTCCGCCGCTGACCCGCGAGCAGGTGCTGGAGAACGCCGAGACGTACAAGTCGCAGGTCTTCAAGATCCTCGATCCGGCGAAGACCGAGGTGGCCTTCAACGCCACCTGGATGGACAAGCTGACCCCGGCTGATTTCATTCGTCTCGCCTCCCAGTACACCGTTGCCCGCATGCTCGAGCGCGATGACTTCAGCAAACGCTATGCCAGTAACCAGTCCATCGCCATCCACGAGTTCCTCTATCCGCTGGTCCAGGGCTACGACTCGGTAGCGCTGCGCGCCGACGTCGAGCTGGGCGGCACCGACCAGAAGTTCAACCTGCTCATGGGGCGCGAGCTGCAGCGCGCCTACGACCAGGAGCCGCAGTGCATCCTGACCATGCCGCTGCTCGAAGGCCTGGACGGCGTGAAGAAGATGTCCAAGTCGCTGGGCAACTACATTGGCATCCAGGAAGCTCCGGGTGTCATGTACAGCAAACTTGTTTCCATTCCGGACACTCTGATGTGGCGTTACTTCGAGCTGCTCAGCTTCCGTTCGATGGATGAGATCAATGCTCTGCGCAAGGATGTCGAGGCTGGCGCCAACCCGCGCGACATCAAGATCAAGCTGGCGGAAGAGATCGTCGCCCGTTTCCATGGCGAAGAAGCCGCGGCCAACGCCCACAAGTCGGCGGGCAACCGCCTGAAGGAAGGCGAGCTGCCGGAAGACCTGCCGGAAGTGGAAGTGGCCTCCGCCGAAGACCTGCCCATCGGCTCGGTGCTCAACCGCGCCGGCCTGGTGAAGAACTCCGCCGTGGCCCGCGACCTGCTGAGCGCCGGCGGTGTGAAGGTGGACGGCCATGCGGTGGACCGCAGCTTCGTCTTCAAGCTGGGCGCTACTCATATAGTGCAGGCCGGCAAGAAGGCCTTCGCCAAGGTCAGTCTGGTCGCCGAGTAAATACTTTCAAAAAGTCGTTGACGGGGATTTTTATCTCCCTATAATGCGCACCACTCTCAGCGACGAAGCGCTTAAAGAGCTTGAAAATCAAGCACTTAAGCAGGTTCGAAGTTGGAGTGGTGATCAGGCAGGTGGTTCACTTGCCGCTTTTCAGTTTGTGCTTCGGCAGTGAGTTGAAAAGAAGATCGCCGAGGTGCTTGACAGTG
>NZ_JARJLT010000076.1 GCF_029335315.1 Pseudomonas citronellolis | reverse complement strand
CGGGCTCGCGTTCGAGTTTAGGCCGCTAAATGAGCATCACTCGCCTGTTTTTAACGCAGTTATGCCGACGCGCAGCAGATCGTAGACAGGCTCTTACATCTGCTCGGCAGACTTGTCGGTGGGACTGGCGATCAGCTTCTTGAGCGTGTCGCTCATCGGGAATTCGAGGTTCAGGCCCTTCGGCGGCACCGGCTGGGTGAACCACTTGGCGTAGATGTCGTTGATCTGCCCGGAAGCGAAGGTGTCGGCGATGGCCTTGTCGACCACCTGTTTGAAGGCCGGGTCGTCCTTGCGCACCATGCAGCCGTAGATCTCGTAGGACTGCGGGGTACCCAGCACGTCCCAGTCGGCCGGGTTGCGCGCCTTGGCCATTTCGCCGTAGAGCAGCGCGTCGTCCATCATGAAGGCCACCGCACGGCCGGATTCGAGCATCAGGAAGGACTCGCCGTGGTCCTTGGCCGAGATGATGTTCATGCCCATCTTCTTCTCGGCGTTCATCGCCTTGAGCAGGCGCTCGGAGGTGGTGCCGGCGGTGGTCACCACGTTCTTGCCCTTGAGGTCGGCGAAGTCGCTGACGCCCGAGGTCTTCCTGGTCAGCAGGCGGGTGCCGACTTCGAAGATGCCGAGGGAGAAGTCCACCTGCTTCTGCCGCTCCAGGTTGTTGGTGGTGGAGCCGCACTCGATGTCCACGGTGCCGTTCTGCACCAGCGGGATGCGGGTCTGCGAGGTGACCAGGTTGTAGCGCACCTTCAGCTCGGGCAGGCCCAGGCGCTGCTTGACCGCGTCCACCACCTTCAGCTGCAGGTCGTGGGAATAGCCCACCGGCTGGCGCGGGTCGTCGGCCAGGTAGGAGAAGGGAATGGAGGCGTCACGGTGACCGAGGACGATGGTGCCGGAGTCCTTGATCTTCTTCAGGGTGCCGGTGAGTTCCTCGGCCAGGGCGGGAGTGGCGAACAGGGCGGCGACGATGGCCACGCCCAGCACACGGGGTGCGATACGCATTGGGATGCTTCCTCGACTTGTTCTGGTTGTTGTCGATCCTGCGGCAGGCGTACCCGATGGCTGGCCCTCCTGGCGGCCGGCGGGCAAGCGCGGCGCTGCCGCATGCTCACGCAAAGGCCTGGAGCAGGGACCGTGCCAGCTCCTCCGGTTTTATTTAAGTAATTGATTTATATCAATTTTATTGGCGAAAGCCGGCGTCATTGGCGACGCTGGCGTTCGGACTTCCGGATAGGCGCCGGTTGCGCATTCGGTTTTCCGAACGCGCCGGCTCCCCTTGTAGGAGCGCGCCATGCGCGCGAATCGCGGGCAGGGCCCGCTCCTACCAAGCACACCCCTGCGGGGATCCAGAGTCTCTGGGCTCCCGCGTTCGCGGGAGTG
>NZ_JARJLT010000075.1 GCF_029335315.1 Pseudomonas citronellolis | reverse complement strand
GTCACTCCCGCGTTCGCGGGGACGACGGAACAGGGCGTGTGTGTTTGGCAGCGGGTTCTACGGCATCAGTGCGGCGACGCTTTTCTTCGCCAGGCCGCTGGCGCCGCTTGCCAGTTTGCGGATGGCGCCGTCCAGGGCGGGGCGAGCGAGTATCCAGACGATCAGCACTGCCATCAGGCTCGCGCCCGTCAGCGCCCCGCCTGCGCCATATTCGCGCCACAGCCAGCCCAGGGGCGTGGCGCAGGCCTTGACCAGGAAACCGTGCAGCAGGAACACCGCCAGGCTGGTTTCGCCGACGCTGCCCAGGCGCCCGGGGCGTGAGCCGATGAAGGTCAGGAACGCCAGTGTGGCGAGCGCCGCGGCGAACAGGACGGCGAGCCGCAACGGCGGCCCGGTGAGCGCGTCCACGCCCAGTTCGGCATACCCCGCGTAGCCATTCAGCCAGGGGTGGTCGATGCCGTTCCGGTACAGGCAGACGGTCAGCCCGCCCAGCAGCAGCGCGGCCAGGGCCTTCGCCGCAAGCGAGCCGGGGAGGGCCTGCAGGACTTGCCGGCCGTAGAGATGCCCGGCGACGAAGAAGGGGAAGAACACCAGCGTCCGGCTCGCGGCGAGCGGGTAGCCGATCCAGGGCGCGAGCCCGGCCGCCAGTGCTATCGCGATGGCGATCGGCAGCGCTTGCCCGAGGCGCAGCAGCAGGGGCAGGGCGAGCTGCCAGGCGATCATCGACAGCAGGAACCAGAGCATCCAGTAGGGCGTCAGGGCGCCCACCGGGTATTCCCCCTTCAACGCCACCACCGGCAGGGTGTAGAGCGCCTGGAAGGCGACCAGCAGCACCGCCAGGTTGAGGACGCGCGGCAGGATGCCCTGGCGTTTCGCGGTGATCCCGGCGAGGAAGATGAACGCCGGCATGTGAAACAGGTAGATGAACGTCAGGGCCGCGCGCAGCGTCTGGTTCTGCCAGCCCTGGACGGATTCCAGGAGGTGCCCGAGCACCACGGCGGTGATGAGGACCGCCTTGGCGTTGTCCAGACGCGGGTCGCGCATGCTTGTCTCCGGAGGTTCAGTCTCCGGATTCTACGCCGCGACCTGCCGCGTCGGCCCGCGCCGGGCGCGGGTTTCAGGGAATTCCGAGCCCGCGCGGGAGGGCTCGTCAGCGCGCGCCGAAGACCTTCTTCGCCAGGCTGGTGGCGGCGCCGGCCGGGTTCTGGCGGATGTCCTTCTCCTGCTCGGCGATGACCTTGAACAGGCCGTCCAGGGCCTGCTCGGTGACGTAGCCCTCGACGTTCGCGTCCTTCGCGTCGACCACGCCGAAGGCCGCGGCCTGGCTGGCGAAGGCGTTGTACTGCTTGGCCAGGCCGACCTGGTCGGTGGCCTGCTTGACGATCGGCAGGAAGCGCTGGCGCAGCTGCTCGCGGCTGCTGTGCTCCAGGTACTGGGTGGCGGAGTCCTGGCCGCCGCCGAGGATGCCCTTGGCGTCCTGCACGGTCATCTTCTTCACCGCGTCCACCAGCAGCGCCTGGGCCTGCGGCACGGCGGCCTCGGCGGCCTTGTTCATGCTGGTTTCCAGCTGCTCGACCTGGGCGCCCATGCCGAACTGCTTCATCACTTTGGCGGCCTTGCCGAGCTTGCCCGGCAGCTCGATGCGCACGGCCGGGTCGTTGGTGAAGCCGCCGGGCTTGCCCAGTTGCTTGACGGCGATCTGCGCGCCCTGGGTCAGGGCGTCCTTGAGGCCGCCGCTGGCGTCGGTCTGGCTGAGGGAGGAGAGGGACAGGGCGAAAGCGTTGGCGGACAGCAGGGCGCCGGCCAGCAGGGCGGTGAAGCGCAGCATCGGGATTCCTTGTGGGAGCGGGAAGCGGCTCGCGCCGCGCGGGCGGCGAGACGCGGGGAAGCAAGCTTAGCGAGGCCGGGCCGCGAACGGAACCCGGCTGCGGGGGAGGGCGGAACGCGGATCAGCGCACGGCGTCGACGCGCACGCGCAGGGGCTGCGGATCGCTGCCGTCGAGCTTCACGCTGTGGCGTTCGGTGGTGATGAACAGCAGCTTGCCGGCGTTCTCGATGCGCGCGCTGACGGCGTAACTGTGCCCCGGCTTGACCTGCTGCGGGTCGTAGTCGAGCTTGAAGGCGACCGGCACCTGCTGGCCGCCGGGCAGGGTCTGGCTGGCCAGTTCCACGGCTGGCGCGTCGGCCAGCGAGACGTCCTGCAGGCTTACCGAAATCTGCGCGCCCGGCGGCAGGGCGCTGCGCTGCAGGTAGAACACTTCACCGCTGAGCGAGGCGCCGGGCGCCGGGGCGTTCGCGGCGCAGGCGGCGAGCAGGCCGGTCGCCAGGACGAGGGAAAGTGCGCTGAGCTTCATCGTGGGGTTCCTTGCGGAGTGAACGGGCGTCATCCGACCCAGCTTAGGCGCAAAGGTTGCCCCGGGCTTTGTAAGCGCAGGTTTCGTTGACCCGGGGCAACCCCGGTTCATTCGGTGATGTGCGCGAAGCTGCCATTGAACAGGTCCGGGTTGCGGCCTTCGGTGAGCTCGTACAGCGAATAGGTGTGCTGCAGCTTGGCGCCACCGTCGCGGGTCAGCGGTGCCCAGGCCAGGTTGGCGCGGCGCATGGTCGAGCGGCTCATGAGTTCGTCGAACGGAATGGACACGTAGAGGCCCTTGTCGAAGCTGCCCTCGCCGTACTCTTGCTTTGACGCGCTGGTCAGCGTCAGCCAGCCGCCGAAGCGCACGCCGTTGCTGAACTCGCGCGACAGGTCGAGGGTGGTGCCCCAGTCGCGGGCCAGGTAGCGGCCGACGCTGACGGCGGCCAGCAGGTCCTGGAAGTCGGTCTTCAGGTAGCCGGTGAGGTGGCCGCTGAGCACCCGGTAGTCGCGCAGGCCGAAGTCCTGGGCGAAGGCGCGCTGGCGCACGTAGTCGAGGTTGGCGCCGAGGGCCCAGCGCTCGCCCTGTGGGCGGTACAGCAGCTCGCCGCCGACGCCCGCGTACATCGCTTCCAGGTAGCCGCCGTAGAGCATGCCGTAGAGGTCCTGGTCGAGGCGTTCGGCCTTGTTCAGCTGGAAACTCGGCAGGGTCACGTCGGAGGTGGTCCAGTATTCGCGCAAGTGGGTGCGCACGCGCGGCAGGTTGCTGGGCGCGTCGTACTTGAACTTGTCGAAGTTGTTCAGCAGGTTGGCGCTGAGCGCGCCGCTCCACCACAGGTCCGGGGTGAAGCGGTACTCGGCGTCGAGGTCGGCGCTGAACTGGTACAGCAGGAAGCCGTCGGGGCCACCGACGTTCTGCTTGTAGCCCAGGCCGAGGCTGTAGCTGAACGGGTCGGGACGCTGCCGGTAGAGCACCTGTTCCTCGCGTCGCGCCGGCGGGTTCTGCTCGGTGGCGCGACGCAGGTCGGCCAGCGGGCGGTCGTGGTTCAGCACCTCGCGGAAGGTCTGGCGCGGCACGCTGGTCTCGGTCACCGGCATGGCGTAGCGCTCGTCGACCAGGGTGAAGTAGTCGATCCCGTCGCCCACGCTGTTGTCGAGGATGCGCGCCGCGCGGCCCACCGCCTTGGGGGCGTAGAGGTAGTCGGTCTGCTCGCCGTAGACGACCAGCTCGGCGTCGCGTCGGCTGATGTGGTCGACCCGGTAGCCGGCGTTGTCGCGCAGACGCCGGGACACGCCGGCCCAGTCGACCTGCTCGGGGTGCAGGTCCGGCGTCCGGGCCGGCAGCGCCTCGGGCGGCGGGTCGTAGGTCTTGGCCGGCGCCTGGCGGGTGGCGAAGTTGGTGTGCAGGGTGATGCCGAACATGGCGGTGTTGCCGCGCTCCCAGCCGACGCTGAGGTCCACCGCGTCGGCGGCCTTGAACACCGCGCCGAAATTCAGCGGCGAGTCCTGTGGCTGGGGGTTGTCCAGCGGCTCGTGGCGGTAGTCGTTGCCGTCGTATTCCAGCTTCAGCGACAGGCGTTCCCAGGGCGTCTGCCAGAGCACGCCGGCGAAGGGCGAGGGAGCGCCACGGAAGTACGCGTTGCTGCCGAAGTCGCCGGTGCCGGTGGCCTTGGGACGGTGGTCGTACTTGTCATCGAGCCAGCCCAGCGGGTTGTCGAGGTCGCCGCGATTGCCCAGGTAGCCCCAGGCCAGCCCCAGGCTCAGGTCGAAATCGCCCAGGCGCTTGCTGCCCACCAGGTACTCGCTGGAGAACAGCCCGGTGCCGCCGAGGTCCATTGCGCCCAGGGCCAGCTGCGGCGTCCAGCGGGTTTCCTGGAGCAGGCGCAGTTTCGCGTCCACCGCCTTGTCCTTGTAGCTCTGGCCGCCGCTGAAGTCCTCGGGGCCGTAGCGACGGTCGCTGATGCTGGTGTAGCGGAAGGCGGTTTCCAGCCAGTCGAAGGGCTGCAGGGCGAAGCTGTAGCGCGAGTAGGGTTCGACCCGGTTGGCGCTGACGGCCAGCTCGCCGGCTGGCGCCATGCGCGCGCTTGGCGTCTGCAGCAGGCCGACCAGGCCGAAGTCGTTGCGGCTGGCGTAGGGCTCGGCCTGGGCCAGGGCGCAGGGTAGTGACAGACAGGGCAGCAGCAGGCGGAGCAGCCGGGTAGGTTTCATGGCGTCACCTCGGAGGGCACCCGGGTGGCGAGGAACGCGGCCATTTCCTCGTTCAGTTGCGGGTAGGCGCCGGCGTCGCGCAGCGGCACCAGGATGGTGGCGCCGGGGGCGGCGGGCTGGCCGTCCTCGCGGTTCCACAGGGCGATGCCGGGGTGGCTGACCTGGCCGTCGGGCTGGATAACGTAGAGGTAGTCGGGGTCCGCTTCGGTGCCTTGCGCGCAGGCGCTGGCATAGTCGCGCGCGCTGCGCAGCGGCTGGTAGTCGAGGTCGCAGTCGGCGCGCACCGCGCCCGTGACCCGCACCCGCTTCGGCCGGGTGGGAAACACGAAGACGTCGCCGGGCTGCACCCGGCTGTTCTGTTCCGGCGTGACTTCCACGGCCAGCGGGTCCAGCAGGTGGATGCGGCGCCCGCTGACCGGCTGCCCGGCCACTTGCCCGCGCAGCCTTTCGGCGAGGGCGGCGAGCTCCGGCCGGGCGTCGAGCAGGGCCTTCTGCTGCAGCAGGCCGAGGTCGAACAGGATGCCTGCCTTGAGGCGCTTCTGCTCCGCCACGCGGGTGGGCTGCAGCCAGGCGGCGCCGAGCCAGTAGCCCTCGGTATCGACCCGCGCGCCGCGCAGGATGTCGGCCAGGCGAGTGTCCGGCGTGACGGCCTGGGGGCCGGGGCGGGCCACGTCGCCGCGGACTTCCACGAACTTGGCGGATTCGGCGGCGGTCAGCGGGCCGGCGGCGCCCAGCAGGGCCCCGAAGAACAGCGTGCGCAGGTTCATCGCGCGGTCTCCCGGTACGGGCGCAACTGGGTGATGACGACCTGCAGCGTTGGCGTCAGCTGCTGCAGGCTGCGCATCACGAAGCCGTCGGCGGGGTCGACCCAGTAGCGGTTGGTGGCGCTCAGCCCGAGCAGCGGGGCGCTGATGTCTTCGTCGACGCGCAGCAACTGGTGGTCGCGCCCGAGGATGCTCACCCGCTCCAGGCCGACCCTGCGCCAGCGGCTGCGCAGCGGTACGCCCAGGCGATAGCCGTCGAGGTCCAGCCAGCGTTCGCTGGTGTGTTCGTCGGCCAGCTTGTGCAGACCGGTGCGGAACGGCGAGCCGTCGCCCAGGCGGGTGCCGGCGAGGTTGTCGGCGAAGCCGCTGGTGCGCACCACCAGGCCGTCGCGCAGCACCAGCACCTGCTGGCTCGGCGCCAGCCAGTACTGCAGGTCGCCCTGCAGGCGCACCAGGGCCAGCACGGCGTCGCCGTCGTGGGTCTGCACGCGCAGCTGGTAGTAGGGGCGGGCGTCCACCCGCTCCGGGTCCAGGGTGACCGCTTTCGGGCCGCTGGCGGCGGCGCGCAGGGTGTCCCACGAGGCCTGCATCAGCGGCGAGCAGGCGCAAAGCGACAGGGCCGCCGCGAGGACGGCGGCGGTGGCAAGGCGGGTCATGGCGACCTGGCTCCGGGTCAGTTGGTCTGCAGGTCGTTCTTGATGTTCGCGCCGGTGCCGAGGATGGCGGCGGACGGCAGCAGCTGGCTGATGAAGCGATTCCAGCGGGTGACCCCGGCCGGGCCGACGTAGACCACGTCCTGCGGCTGGAGGTCGAAGCCCTGGGCGAGGATGAAGGCGGTGGGCGACTGGGCGTCGAGCTGGAACACCTTGGCCGGCGTGCGCGCCAGGTCTTCCACGCCGCGGATCACGTACACGGCCTTGCCGTTGGAGCTGGCCTGGTTGAGGCCGCCGACGCTGCCCAGGGCATCCGCCAGGCTCAGCGTGCGGGTCTTGTAGGTGAGGGCGCGGGGGTTGTTCACCTCGCCCAGCAGGTAGACCTTGCGGCGGTCGTTGTAGGGCAGGTAGAGCTGGTCGCCACCCTTCAGGTACAGGCCGTAGAGCTCGCCCTGGCGCTCGTTGAGGGTGTCGAGGTCGAGCTGGTAGTCGTGGCCGTCGCGCTTGAGCGTCAGGGCGGAAAGGTCGGCGTTGGCGGTGTCCACGCCGGCGACGCCGATGGCTTCCATCAGGCTCAGCGGCGTGGCGGTGATCGGCTGCGGGCCGGCCTTGAGGAAGGCGCCGCTGAGCACCACTTTCTGGCTGGCGAAGCGCAGCACGCCGACGTCCACCTGCGGCGCCTCGACGAACTGCGCCAGGCGGCTGGTGAGTTCCGCGCGCACCGCCTCGATGCTGCGTCCGGCGACGCGGATCTGCCCGACGTAGGGGTAGAACAGGCTGCCGTCCGGGCGCACCAGGCGGCCGTTGGCGTCGATCTGCTGCTGCGGGCCGGAAGGCGCGGTCAGCTCGGGGTGGTCCCAGACGGTGATGTACAGCAGGTCGCCGGCGCCGATCCGGTAGCTCGGCGGCTCGAAGGCGCTCAGCGCCTCGGGCACCCGCACCTCGGGCCGGGTCGCGGCTTCGACGGCGAGCAGCTTCGGGGTGATCGGCACCAGCTCCACGCGGCCATCCGCGGAGGGGCCGTCGAGCAGGCGGCTGGTGTCCAGGTTCTGGCCAGGGGCGAACATGCAGCCCTGGAGCGAAAGCAGGGTGGCGGCGAGGCAGAGCGAAACACGAATCATGGGAGAGGCTGCGGGGCTGGTTGGGTTGCCGCCGGAGGGCGGATGAGGCTGCGCGAGGCTACGGCCGCGCCGGGGGCGGGACAATCAGACAAGCGCCCGCCGAACGCGGGCTTTTCCTCAATCCGCCGGATCAGTAGGCGTTCTTGTGCACGAAGCCCTTGAAAACCGTGAGGAAAACGATCTTCAGGTCCCACCACAGCGACCAGTTGTGGATGTAGACGAGGTCGTGCTCGACGCGCTTCTGCATCTTGTCCAGGGTGTCGGTCTCGCCGCGCCAGCCGTTGACCTGGGCCCAGCCGGTGATGCCCGGCTTGACCTTGTGGCGCAGCATGTAGCTGTTGATCTGCCGCCGGTATTGCTCGTTGTGGGCCACGGCGTGGGGGCGCGGGCCGACGATGGACATGTCGCCCAGCAGCACGTTGATGAACTGCGGCAGCTCGTCCAGCGAGGTGCGCCGCAGGAAGCCGCCGATCGGGGTGATGCGCTTGTCGCCGCGGGTGGCCTGGGTGACCTGCGCGCCGTTTTCCATCACCCGCATGCTGCGGAATTTCCACACTTCTATCGGGCGGCCGTCGATGCCGTAGCGCTTCTGGCGGAAGAACACCGGGCCGGGCGAGCTGAGCTTCACGGCGACGGCGATGGCCAGCATCGGCAAGGCGATCAGGCAGAGGATCAGGAATGCCAGGGCGATGTCCTCCAGGCGCTTGAGCACGCCGCCCACGCCAGTCAGCGGGCTGTCGAAGATACTGATGGTGGGCACGCCGTTGATGTTCTGGCTGCGCGCGTGCAGCAGGCCGAAGGTGAACACGTCGGGGACCATGTACACCGAGGCGGTGGTGTCGCTGAGCTGCTCGACCAGCCAGCGAATGCGCGCTTCGCTGCCCATCGGCAGGGTGATGTAGATGCGCTCGACGCTGCCGGCGCGGGCCTGTTCCACCAGCGCAGCGAGGTCGCCATGCACCGGCAGGCTGGCGTGTTCCTCGAACATCCGCACCGGCTGCCGCCGTTTGTCGTCGAAGAAGCCGTGCAGTTCCAGGCCCATCCAGGGCGCCGCGGCGATCTGCTCGGCCAGGCGCTGGCCCAACTCGCCCGCCCCGGCGATGGCCACCGTGCGAGTGTTGATGCCGCGCCGGCGCAGCCTGTTCAGTACCATCCGCAGGGCGATGCGATAGCCGCACAGGGTCAGCAGCGCCAGGGCGAACCACTGCAGCATGCCCTGGTCGCGCAGCGCCGACCTGTCGAAGACGAAGTGGCTGATGAGAAAGGCGATGGCGAAGCTCATCGACCAGATGCCGCCGACCTTGCGCAGCTCGTCGCGAATCCGCTCGCCACGCCAGGAGTTGTACAACTGGGTGGTTTCGCCCAGCTGGTAGAAGATGAACAGGGCCACCAGGTTGCAGATGATCTGCTCCTGTACGCCGGGAGGCTCCAGGACGATCTTCACCGTGGTCAGGGCGGCGCTGATGACCAGCAGGTCCAGCAGCTTCTGCAGTAGCGAGAGTTTGGTCTGGTGGGCACGCAGGATGCCGCGGTCCAGGGTATGCATGGCGATGCTCCCAGCGTTATTGGGTGGGTGGTGGGGGGCGATGGCGATGCGTTCAGGCGGTGCCGAGCGCTTGCAGGGGATTCGGTTGGCGTTGTACCGGCTTGATCCTGCGCAGCTTCAGGCAGGTCAGTGCGAACAGCATCCAGGTGAAGAAGTGGGCCTGGTTGTGATTGGTCAGGCCGAAGATCACCACGTGGATGGCGAGCACCGCTCGCGTGGCGCTGAGACAGGAGTACGCCAGTGGCTCGCAATGGCAGAGATTCCATGTCGACTTTTGGTTGTGGTAGGCGAACAGCAGGGCCCCGGCGGCCAGCAGGGTGCTGCCGAGCAGGCCCAGGCCGTAGAAGATCTGCAGCGGCAGGTTGTGCAGGGAGTACGCCTTGGGGGACTCGATGCCCACGCCCCACAGGAGGTTTTCCATCAGGTCGCGGAACGCGGAATTCCAACCGTGCAGGCGCACGCTGGAGCTGCCGGTGCCATTGGCCGCCGACTCGTAGCCGGTCATGACCACGGCGAAGATGTCGAAGGAGATGTACGACAGCAGTGCGATCACCGCCGGCACGGACAGCCCGGCGAAGGCCAGGAGCTGCAGGCGCGCGCGGCGGGTCGGGGGCCTGAGGATCAGGTACAGGTAGCCGCCGATCAGGGTCAGGTAGGCGGCGCGGGTCGAGGTGAGGAAGATGCCCGCGGCGAAGGTCGTGGCGAGGGCGACATAGACCAGCCGTCGCTTGCGCTGGAGCAGTATCAGCGAATAGAGCGCGTAGAACGAACAGAGGATGCCGAACTCGTTCGGGTAGGTCCCCGGGCTGAAGCGGGAGTAGCCGTAGGCCACCTGGTCCAGCGTGATGAAGCGGTTGTACAGCGTGGCGGGCAACTTGCCGTTGATGTAGCCCAGGTAAAGAATCATGCCCAGGAAGAACACCAGGCAGAAGCCGATGTAGGAGTCGTGCAGCAGCTTCTCCGCCAGGTTGGGAGTGCGGCTGGCGAGTATCCATTGCGCAGCGTTGAAGAAGCCGAACATCAGGTTGGCGATCACCAGGACGCGGATGATCGGGTTGGTGTAGAAGGGCAGGTCGTCGCTGGCTTCCAGCAGCGCGTGGCTGGCGCTGAACAGCAGCAGGATGAAAATGAAGAACAGGATCAGCAGGTGGTGCGAGGCGCGCCTGGCCGTGCCGAAGAGGCTCAGCAGGTTGATCGCCGCGGCAGTGAAGTAGAAGGTCCGCAAGGAGCCGATGCCGGGAATCGGGGTGAAAAATATGCCGGTTGGCCCGAGCAGGAATGCGGCCCTCAGGGTCAGTTCCCTGATGCTGGAGAGTTTCATGGGGTCTTTCTGGTCTTTGGGGGAGCGAGAGGGTGGTCGCGCTGGGCGATGAGCCGTCAGCGGGTGGCCACGAGGCGGTAGAAACTGTCGATCGCTTCCGCGAAACGGCTGGGGGAGAAGTGTTCCTTCACATAGTCCTGCAAGGCCTGCGGGGAACCATGCGGGTGCACGGCGGTGTCCGACAGCGCCCGTACGATGTTTTCCGGCGTCGAAAGATCGGTTGTATTGCCATGCTCGCCGAGAATCTCGGAGAGGGCGCCTACCGAACTCGCCAGCACCGGCGTGCCACGCGCCAGCGACTCGATGGCGACGAAGCCGAAGCCCTCCCAGCGTGACGGCATCACGGTGAGGTCGGCGCGCTCGTACAGCCTCGGCAGGGCGTCCGCCGGCTGCCAGCCGAGGAAGCTGACGTTCTCCGTGGGCGCCGGGCGGTTTTCGCCCAGCACCGCGTCGCCCGCCACCAGCAGGCGGTGCCCGGCGAGCTCGGGCGACTTGAACGCCTCGTAGAGCACGTCGAAACCTTTCTGCCGGTCCAGACGGCCGACGAACAGCAGGGTTCGCGGCTCGCCCGACGTACGCCCGCTGGAGAGCGGCGCCAGGTAGCGCCGCGCGATCGGGTTGTAGATGGTCTTCTGGTGCTTGCAGGGAATGAACTCTGCGGCGCGCCTTTCGCTTTCCGAGATGTGGATTACCCCGGAGGCGGCGAGCCCGATGAGGTAGTCCACGGCCTTGCACAGGTTGCGCTCGAGCCCCGACACCTGGCGCAGGAACGACCAGCCATGGGCGCAGAAGACCGCCGGAGGCAGCTTCACCGCCAGTGCGCGTTGTAGCAGGAACACGTAACCGGCGAAGGAACTGTGCAGGTGGATGAGGTCGAAGGTCGCCTTGTCCGGGGTTCGCGCCAGCGCCAGCAGCAGGTTGAAGGTCCGCGACAGCCGTGTGTCGCCACGGAAGGTGCGGATTCGCGCGCGGTCTATGGAGACTTCGGCGACTTGGCTCTCCGGCAGCAGATAGTGGTGTTCGTGGGCGACGTTGCTGTCGAGTGTGTTGAGGTAGGTCGCGATTCCCCCTTTGATGGTCTCGGCGACGTGCAGTATGCGCATGACGGTATTCCTGGTTTTTCTGGCTTCAATTCACGGGGCTGGACGGGGCGGCGAGGCGCTTCCAGGAGCGCAGCGCGGCGAGCAGGGTGATGGCCGCGCCGAGCGCTGCCTGGAACAGCAGGTAGGGCAGTTGGAGCTGGTATTGCAGGGCGAGGTACAGCAGGGGCAGGCCGAGGCCGGAGAGGTTGTAGATCGACAGCGTCCACTGGGCCGTCCAGCCGCCGCCGGTGTCCCCGGAGCCGCTGCGCTGTGCGCCGGCGAGGACGTTGCACTTGTTCAGGATCAGGCGGGAGAACAGAGCGAAGACGCTGGCCAGGCCTCCGAGCAGCAGGGCGTCGTAGTCGCCGCTGCCATAGCCGATGGCCAGGTAGATGCCGGCGCTGAGGACATAGCCGCCCATGGCGTCGAGGAACTCGCCCTGCGCGGAGCCGGTGCGGGTGAAGCGGGCGATGTTGCCGTCCACGCAGTCCAGCACCAGCCACAGCAGCACCAGGCTGCCGATCAGCGCGGCCGACGCGCCGAGGCCGGCGCAGCCGATCGCCAGCAGGGCGAACAGCAGCGAGATCAGCGACGCCTGGTTGGCGCTGAGCCCCAGGCGCAGGCACAGCCAGGTCAATGGATAGGACAGTGGCCTGGCGACGAAGTAGGCGGCGGGGTTGCCAATGAGGTCGTAGCGGCTTTTCGCCTTGGGCATGGAGGCGATGATTTCGGAGAGAGTCGGCACGCGATGGCCATCCTTGTCTATGAGTGCTGGGGAATTGCCGAGGCGCGTTCGGGGTCGTGCGTCGCGCGCAGGTCGCGGCGCAGGAAGACGAGCCTCAGGCAGAGGACCGCGAGTTCGGTCACGAGGATGCTGATCGCGGTGTTCAGGGCGCTCAGGGCGTCGCAGGCGTACAGCGCGCCGAGCAGGGTCAGGTTCAGGCAGGCGGCGTAGACGACGCTGCTGTTGGCGCCCTGCAGCCGGCCGATGGCGGAGAAGGCCGGGTAGCCGAAGGCCGCGGCGAGGTAGCTGACCAGCATGGCGGCGAGGAACACGATGAAGGTGTCCCGGGCGGCGCCGAACTCCGGACCGAAGGCGAGGCGGATGAAGGCGTCCGCATACAGCCCCAGCGCCAGCGACAGGCCGCCGAGCAGCAGCGTCGAGACCAGGGTCACGAGGCCGAATACCCGCCAGTTCCGGTGCTTGGTCATGTACGGGTAGAGCACCTGGTTGACCGGCAGCGCCGAGCCGATCTTGTAGACCTGCTGGCAGGCATAGAACTGCGCGGCCTGGGCCGGGCCGGAGAGGCCGACCAGGGTGGTCGCCGCCGAGGTGTAGGTGGAGACGGCGACGCGCGACACGAAGAACGGCAGGGCCTGGCGGAACTCCTGCGCCACTTCCGCCAGCGCTGGTACGCGCAGCCGGTAGCCGATCCTGAAGGCGAACAGCATGGACAGCAGCGCCGCCAGCAGTTGCGCCACGCCCCAGCCGAGAATCACCAGGTAGGCGTCGTCCGCCGAATGCACGAAGAGGATCATCGCGATGGCGTAGGCGACCTTGGTGCCGACCATGTACAGGGTGACCGCCTTCATGCGTTCCAGGCCCATGAACAGCCAGGTCAGCTGGTAGCCCTGGCCGACCACGCAGACGATCGCCATGAGGAACACCGGGTAGTGTCCGGCGTAGGTGGCCGACAGCAGCGGAAACAGCAGGACCAGCGCGCAGGCCAGCAGCACCAGCGGCACCTTGCCCAGCAGGATCGAGCCGATCAGGCCGTTCAGGTAGTGGCGGTCGTCCCGGTGGCTCGACACCTTGTAGGTGGCCGACAGGCCATAGCCGAAGTCGGTGATGATCAGCGCCACCTGGGTCAGCGACAGGGCCACGGCGGTGACGCCGAAGGCGTCCAGGCCCAGGCGCTGGGTCAGCAGGGGCACGAGCAGCAAGGGGATGAAGTTGGAGAGCTGGGTGAGGCCGACGGCCAGCGCGTTTCTCGCCAGGGAGTGCCTGAGCAGGCTGGAAATAGAGCGGGTCACGACACTTTTCCTGGCTAGCCGAGGTTCTCGATGATCGAGGCGATGGTGTCCAGCGAGGTCTTGATTTCCGAGATGTGTCCCCGGCTGAGTACGCTGAGGCTTTGCTTGATCTGGGTGCTGGAGATGCCCTCGGTCCTGGGCAGGTAGACGACGTCGCACAGCGGCTTGTAGTCGTCGAACTTGCCGCGCCAGTCGTCGCCCATGCCGAGGACAGCGACGCGGTGCTCGCGGATGTCGCGGGTCTTCTGTTCCCAGCAGTTCTCCGCGAAGGCGAAGTCGACGTATTTCAGGGCCGCGACTATTTCCAGGCGCTCGGGGAAGGGAATGATGGTTTTCTTGCCCTTCAGCGCGTTGAACTCGTCGGTCGAGACACCGACGATCAGGCGATCGCCCAGTTGCCTGAGGCGCTTGAGCAACTGCAGGTGGCCGTTGTGGAAAAGGTCGAAGGTGCCGTAGGTGAGTACGATCTTGCTCATGTCGGATGCGTGGGCTTGGGGGTGAGTCGGAGGGGGATGAGCACGCTACCGCCCCGGGATTTGGCGTCGGATTCCCTGGACATGGCGCAGCGAGCGAGGTCGTCGCTCCGGCGCAAGGCCGGAACTGACGGGAACGATTCTAGGGAGGGGGCGGTTGAGGGGTGGGGGGTTGTACTGTCGGAAGGTTCCTTCGGCGCAATCGCTTGCGGAGCGCGCCGCACCGATGGATTCCGAATCCGCTCAGGGGTTCGTGAGACTGAGGGAATCCAGGGGAACTTTGACCAGACTGTCGCGTTGCAGCAGCTTCAACAGGAGGATGACCCGGGCCTCGCCATCCTTGGCCAGGAACACCGCTTCCAGCTGGCGCATGCCCGGCGCGTCGATGACGACCCGGTCGCCGCCGCGCAGCGCCGGGCTTGGTGCTGACTGCCGGTGCTTCAGGCGTTCGATCAGCTCGTCGGCGACCGGCGTGGCACGCCCGTTGAAGCTGACGAGGCGCTGCACGCCGCGGGTCGAGCGCAGCGGCAACCAGTTGTCGCCGCTGCTGTCCAGGTGGATGAACAGGTAGCCGGGGAACAGCGGTTCCCCGGTGCGCCGCAGCTGGCCCTTGAGCAGGCGCTCGACGCAGTGCAGCGGCAGCAGGCACTCGAAGCCCTGGCGCTCCAGGTGTTCGAGGGCGCGCAGTTCCTGGCGCGACTTGCACTGGATCAGGTACCAGCGGCGCGCGCCGGGCGTGTCGGCGCCGTCACTCGTAGGAGTGGTAGGCATGGCTGCCATAGCTGTAGTAGGTCGAGGCGCGCAGTTCCACGCCATTGAAGATGGCGCCCTTGAGCGCGATGCCGTTCTGCGCGAAGCGGCGCTGGGTCAGTTCGATTTCCCGTGGCGGGGTCAGGCCGAAACGGGTGACGATCAGGCTGGTGCCGACCTGCTGGGCGACGATCGCCGCGTCGGTGACGGCGAGCACCGGCGGTGTGTCGAGGATCACCAGGTCGAAGCGGCGGCTGGCCTCTTCGAGTATCGCGCTGAAGTTCGGGTGCATGAGCAACTCCGAAGGGTTGGGCGGCGTCTGCCCGCGCGGAATGAAGAACAGCCCCGGCACGTCGTCCACCGGGCGCAGCGCGTCGTCGAAGCGGCAGCGGCGCACCAGCAGGTCGGACAGGCCGTTGCTCTCGTCACTTCCAAGTGCCTTGTGCAGGTAGCCCTTGCGCATGTCCACGTCGATCAGCAGGACCCGCTGGCCGGCCTGTGCACTCACCGCGGCGAGGTTGGCGGAAACGAAGGTCTTGCCCACCAGCGGGCTGGGGCCGGAGAGCATCAGGCGGTTGTCGCTGGCCTCCAGCATCGCGAAGTGCAGGCTGGTGCGCAGGCTGCGCAGCGCCTCGACCGCCAGGTCGGTGGGATAGCCGACGGCGAGCAGAGGGGGGGCCTTTTCCGCGCGCCCCCGACCTTTGTCGCGGCGTTCCTCCTCGGCTTTCTGCAGGACGCTGAAGGGCACCGAGGCGTATACCGGCAGCCCCAGGTGCTCGATGCCCTCCACGGTTTCGATGCCACGGTTCAGGGCCTTGCGCAGCAACACCAGGGCGACGGCGGAGAACAGCCCGAGCAGCGGCGCGATCAGCAGGACCAGCAGGGTCTTGGGGCTCACCGGCTTGCTGACGTCGACGTCGGCGCTGTCGATGATGCGCACGTTGCCCACGGTACCGGCGCGCATGACGTCCAGCTCCTGGGTCTTGTTCAGCAGTTGGCTGTAGAGCGCCATGCCGACCTCGACGTCACGGCTCAGGCGCAGCAGTTCCTGCTGGGTTTCCGGCAGGCCCTCGACCTTGCGGGCGAGGCTTTTCTGCTTGGCGGTCAGCTCGCCGATCTGCGCCTCGAGGGCCTGGTAGGCCGGGTGGTTGCGGGTGAACTTGCGGTCCATCTCGGCCTGTTGCAGGCGCAGTTCCGAAAGGCTGCCGTCCACCGCCACCGACTGCTCGAGCAGGGCCTTGGTTTCCTGGCTGATGTCGGCGCTGCCGGCGTGGATCTGGTAGTTGCTCAAGGCGTCTTCGGCCTTGTTCAGCTGCTGGCGCACGTCGGGCAGCTGGCCGCGCAGGAACTCCAGGCTGGAAGCCGCTTCGGCGGCGGCCCGCTCGATGTTCTGGCGCACGTAGAACCGGCTGATCTCGTCCAGCACCCGTCGGGCGTGGCCAGGTTGCGGGTCGTCGAGGGACAGGTCGATGATGCCGGAGTCCTTCCCTGCCTCCGCGACCTTGAGCAGGTCCTGGTAGCGCCGGATGGTGGTCAGGCGGCGTTCGCGGGAGACGTCGAAACGGGTGCCGGGGTTGGCGCGCAGGGTCGTGACCAGGATTTTCACGCCGTTCTGTTCGAGGACCTGGCCGACCTGGCCCTGGACCAGCGGGTCGCCGTCTTCGTCGAACAGCGAATAGGCACCCTGCTCGCCGGCGATCAATGTGAGGCCGGTTTCCAGCAGCGGCTCCGGAACCTCCAGCTGAGTGATTTCCAGCGCTTCGCCGCCCCAGCCGAAGCGGCCGAGACCGGGTGGCGCCGACGCCACCTCCCCGGGTCGCTCGGGGTCGAAGCGGCGCGCGATGAAGTTGCCTATCAGCGGGAAGCGCGTCGGGTGCGTCACCAGGCTCAGGTGGAGGTTGTCCACCACCTTGCCGATCACCGCCCGCGAGCTGATCAGCTGGACTTCGGTGATGGCTGCGGACTGGCCGCCGAACAGGTCGCCCATGTCCGACAGGCCGGGGATGGTCGGCTTCTTCGCTTCCACCTGGAGGGTTGCGTCGGCGCGGTACACCGGGGTGGCCAGCAGCGCGTAGAGGGCGCCGACGGCGAGGAAGCCCGTGGTGACGCTGGCGATGAACCACTTGTGGTCGAGCAGGGTGCCGAGCAGGGCGAACAGGTCGATCTGCTCGTCGTCGCCGCTGGGGACGATCGTCGAGGGTTGTTGCTGCATGGGGTGAGTTCTGTGGCGATTGTTGCGGTTGAGTTCAATGCGCCGGACGCAGGTGGGGCGTCCAGGCGGCGACAGCCTCGCGGATCAGCGCGTGACTGTGTTCGAAGGCGGCGCGGCCCTGGCGGTAGGGGTCGGGGATCTCCCGCCCGCCCTGCCATTTGCCGAGCAGGAAAGTCTTGCCGCGAGCGCTGGGGTACAGCTGGTGCAGGTCGCGCAGCTGCTGCGCTTCCATGGCCAGGATCAGTCCGGCCTCGGCCAGCATCGACGGCGCCAGTTGGCGGGCGCAGTGTTCGGGCGGCTGCCCGCCGTGCTGCAGCAGCACGGCGCTGGCGACGGGGTCCATCGGCCTGCCGGCCAGGGCGGCGAGGCCGGCCGAGGCGACCTCCACACCGGTTCCCGCCAACTGCTGGCGGAACAGGTATTCCGCCATCGGGCTACGGCAGATATTGCCGATGCAGACGACCAACATCCTTTTGATGACTAGCACTTCCCGCTTCCGAATCGGCTCTTTCAGGTCGGAAATTTAGGCAGGGGGGCGCTTGGGGGCAATGCGGAAACCCTCAAAGCGCGGGGCTTCGAGGTG
>NZ_JARJLT010000074.1 GCF_029335315.1 Pseudomonas citronellolis | reverse complement strand
GTTGAACCAGGCGGCGGCCGACTGCAGGGCCGCCTCGTAGTTGGTCCCGCCGTTGGCGTCCAGGTGCTGGATGGCGCTGATCAGGGTGCCGACGTTGGCGCTGTTGAGCCCGTGCACCTCGGCCAGGGTGGCGTTGCTGGAGAAGGACACCAGCGCCAGGTTGATGGTGCCGTCATGGCCGGAAATCTGGTTCAACAGGTTGATCAGCGCCGCCTTGGCCAGGTCCATGCGGGTCAGGCCCTTGGTCCCGGAGCCGTCGTCCATGCTGCCGGAGGTGTCGATGATCAGCGCGATGTTGTAGTTCTTCCCGGGCACGGTGGTGGTGGTCACCCCGCCGGCGTCGCCGAGCAGCACGTCGTTGCCGAAGCTGCCGGTGATGGTGCCGTGGTCCGTGCCGATCGGGCTGGGCACGATGTGCGTGGGGGTGGAGCCGTCGGTGTCGCTGGCGTTGCTGCCCACCACCAGCACCGACTGGCCGTACTTCAGGCAGATGTTGAGGTTGGCCGAGGCGCTGTCGCCGTCACCATCGACGATGGTGTAGTTGAAGGTCTCGCTGATCTGCCCGCTGGCCGGGAAGGCCACCCCGGCTTTCACCGCGTAGGTGTAGTCGCCCATGTGGTGGCCGCCGGCGTCCTTCATGTACAGCGTCAGGGTGCCGCTGTCGGTCTGCACGGTCAGCAGGCCGCTGGTGCTGTCGTAGGTGGCGGTGGCGTGGGAGGCGCTGGGGTTGGTGTCGGTGAGGTGGCCGTTGGCGTCCACCGCGAAGGTCTCGCCGCCGATGCTCACCTGGGTGATGCGCACGGTGCCGTCGGCGCTCACCGGCAGGTCGTTGGCCAGCACGTTGCCGCTGACCGACTCCAGGGTCGCCAGGTTGACCAGGGTGGCGCTGAGATCGCTGGGGTTGGTGACGATGACCGGCGCGTGGTTGCTGTCGATGGCCACCAGGTCGGCGTCGGTGATCGAGGTGCCGACGCCGACGGCGAAGGCTTCGACGTTGTTGCTGGTGCCGTTGTGCGCGGCGAGGTAGGTCTGCCAGTCGCTCAGCGCGGTAGCGGTGTTGCCGACGGTGGGTTGGCCGTCGGAGATGAAGTACACCCGGTTGAGCGCCGAGGGGTCGGCGCCCGGCGCGTTGATCACGCTATTGATCGAGCTTTGCGCCTGGGCCAGGGCCGACTGGTAGTTGGTGTCGCCGCCGGCGTGCAGGCCGTTGATGGCGTTCACCAGGTTGCTGTAGCCGGCGTCGCTGGCGCTGTCGAACACGTAGTTGGTGGCGGCGCTGGCGCTGCTCTGGAAGCTGATCAGCGCGACATGGATCAGCAGCCCCATGCTCGCGTACTCGTGGATCATGTTGACCAGCGCGGCCTGGGCCTGGGCCAGCTTGGTGCCCTGCATGCTGCCGGACACGTCCACCACCAGGGTCAGGTTGATCGCCGGCGGCGCCTGCACATTCAGGCAGCCGGGGTTGTCGTCCACCGCGGTGGGGCCGTCGTCGAGGAAGGTCAGCTTGCTGCCCAGGTCGATGCTGGTGGTGGCCTTGTCGCCGTCGCCGTCGGTCGCGGTGACGCTCAGGCCGATCTTGCCGATCGCCAGGCTCAGGGCGTCGTTGGGGTCGCTGGCGTTGGAGTGCAGCAGCGCGCGCTGCTGGTCGAGGGTGACGTTGCCGCTGCCGTCCAGGGTGACGCTGAAGGCGATCGCGCCGTTGCCGTCGCCGACCCGGCCGACCACGCTGTTGCCTTCCTTGTAGAGGAAGATTTCCTTGCCGCTGGCGGTGTCCTTCAGGCCGCTGTCGTTGTCGCTGCCGAGGGTCAGCTGGTAGCTCAGCGCGTTGCTCTTGGCCGCGCCGTCGGCGCCGTAGTTGACCTGGAACAGGTTGGCGACGTTGGTGCTGGCGTTGCTGTCGAGGTGCGTCTCGTCCACGGTCAGGCCGCCGAAGCTGCCGTTGACGGTGATGCACGGGCCGTCGTCGAGGAACACCAGGCGGCCACCCGCATCCACGCTGACGCTGGCCTTGTCGCCGTCATAGTCGGTGATGGTCGCGGTCAGGGTGATCTTGTCGTTGCCGAGGGTCAGCGCGTCGTTGGGGTCGCCGGCGTTCGGGTGGACCATGGCGCGCTGCTGGTCGAGGGTGAGCAGACCATTGCTCAGGGTGAAGCTGAAGGCCACCTGCCCGTTGCTGTCGCCGACCCGGCCTTCGACGCCGTTGGCGGTGTTGAACAGGTAGATTTCCTTGCCGCTGGCGGTGTCCTTGAAGCCGCTGTCGGTGCCGTTCACCGTGGTGATCTGGTAGCTGATGCTGCCGGGGCCGTCGGCGCCGTAGTTGCTGTTGAACAGGGTGCTGACGTAGTAGATGGTGTTGCTGGCCAGGCACGACTCGTCCACGGTCAGGGCGCCGTCGCCGCCGACCCAGCAGATGCTCGGGCCGTCGTCGTCGAAGGCGATCTTGCCGCCCAGGTCGAGGGCCTTGGTGTCGCTGGCCTTGTCGCCGTCGAAGTCGGTGATGGTCGCGGTGCCCTGCAGGCTCACCAGGCCGCTGCCGAGGGTGGCCTGCTGCGCCGCATAGTTACCGCTGGAGCCCGGCAGCGCGTGGTCGATCTGCGCGTACTGGGTCAGGGTGACCTTGCCGGCGGCGTCCACGCTCAGGCCGAAGATGGTGTTGCCGGCGCTCACCCCGCCCTCGCTGGCGGAGGTGCTGCCGACGATCTGGCCGTTCTGCTCGTACAGGTAGATTTTCTGCCCGCTGCTGCTCAGGCCCGAGGCGCTGCCTTCGTTCACGTCCAGGTGCAGGCCGTAGCTCCACTTCACCGTGGCCGGCGTGTCGGCCCCGGCGCTCTGCGAGGCGACGGCGAAGGCCGCGGCGAAGCTGGTGCTGGCGGTGTCGAAGTTGGCGCCGATGGTGTCGGCGTCCTGGGTGTGCAGCACGGCCGGGTTGTTGCCGCTCAGGCAGACGCTGATGCACGGGCCGTCGTCGTCGAAGGCGACCTTGTTGCCCAGGTCGAGGGAGGCCGTGGAGCTGGCCTTGTCACCGTCGTAGTCGGTGATGGTCGCGGTGGCGTCCAGGCTCACCAGGCCAGTGCCGAGGAACGCCTGCTGCGCGGCGTAGTTGCCGCTGGCGCCCGGCAGCGCGTGGTCGATCTCGGCGTACTGGATCAGGGTGACGTTGCCGCCGCCGTCGACCTTCAGGCTGAAGATGGTGTTGCCGGCGTTCACCCCGCCTTCGGTGGCCGAGGTGCTGCCGATGATCTGGCCCTGGGCGTCCTGGTACAGGTAGATGCCGTGACCGGCGCTGCTCAGGCCGGAGGCGCTGCCTTCGTTCACGTTCAGGTGCAGGCCGTAGCTCCACTGCACCGTGGCCGGGGTGTCGGCGCCGGCGCTCTGCGAAGTGACGGCGAAGGCGCCGGCGAAGCTGGAGGTGGCGGTGTCGAAATGCGCGCCAATGGTGTCGGCGTCCTGGGTGTGCAGCAGCACCGGCTTGTTGCCGCTCAGGCCGATCTCGATGCACGGGCCGTCGTCGTCGAACACCACCTTGTGGCCCAGGTCGACGCTGGCGCTGGAGCTGGCCTTGTCACCGTCGTAGTCGGTGATGGTGGCGGTGGCCTCCAGCTGCACCAGGCCGTCGGCCAGGTAGGCCTTCTGTGCGGCGAAGTCGCTGGTGGAGCCCGGCAGCGCGTGGTCGATCTCGGCGTACTGGGTCAGGGTGACCTTGCCGGCGGTGTCGACGCCGAGGCCGAAGATGGTGTTGCCGGCGGTGACCCCGGCGGCGCTGCTGGAGGTGCTGCCGACGATCTGGCCGTCGGCGTTCTGGTACAGGTAGATGTGCTGCCCGGCGCTGCTCAGGCCGGAGTCGACGCCGGCGTTGGCCAGTTTCAGCGCGTAGCTCCACTGCACCGTGGCCGGCGCGTCGGGGCCGGCGCTCTGCGAGGTGATGACGAAGGCGCCGGAGAAGTCGCTGGTCGAGGTGTCGGAGGCCGCGCCTATGGTCTGGTGGTCCTGGGTTTCCAGTACGGCCGGCTGCTGGCCGCTGAGGCCGATCGCGATGCTCGGGCCGGCGTCGTCGAACGACACCTTGCCGCCCAGGTCGAGGGAGGCGCTGGCCTTGGCGCTGTCGCCATCATGGTCGGTGATGGTGGCGGTGGCTTCCAGGCTCACCAGGCCGCTGTCGAGGGACACCTGCTGGTCGTGGGCCGGCTGCACGTGGTCGAGCTCGGCGTACTGGCTCAGAGTGACGTTGCCGCTGGCGTCGACGCTGAGGCCGAAGACGGTGTTGCCGGCGGTGACCCCGGCAGCGCTGCTGGAGGTGCTGCCGACGATCTGGCCATCGGCGCCCTGGTACAGGTAGATGTGCTGCCCGGCGCTGGTCAGGCCGGAATCGACGCCGGCGCTGGCCAGTTTCAGCGCGTAGCTCCACTGCACCGTGGCCGGGGTGTCGGCGCCGGCGTTCTGCGCAGTGATGACGAAGGCGCCGGCGAAGCTGGCGGTCGCGGTGTCGACGTTGCCGCCGAGGGTGTCGGCGTCCTGGGTCACCAGCGCGCCGGCCTGCTCGCCACCCAGGCCGATGGCGATGCTCGGGCCGTCGTCGGCGAAGCTGACCTTGCCGCCGAGGTCGAGGTTCTGGCTGGCGGTGGCCGGGTCGCCATCGCGGTCGGTGATGGTGACGTTGCCCTGCAGTTGCACCAGGCCGCTGTCCAGCACCGCGTGCTGGCTGTCGAAAGCGCTGCTGACGCCCGGCTGCTGGTGGTCGATGGCGGCGAACTGGGTCAGGGTGACCTTGCCGCTGGCGTCCACCGCCAGGGAGAACACGGTGTTGGCGCTGCTGACCGCGCCGGCGCTGGCGGCGGTGGAGCCGACCACCACGCCGCCGATCAGGTACAGGTGGATGCTCTGGCCGCCGCTGCTCAGGCCCGAGGCCTCGCCCTGGCTGGTCACGCCCAGGCTGTACTGCCAGGTGACGTTGCCGGCGCCGTCGGCGCCATAGTCCAGGCTGGCCTTGAAGGCCGTGGAGAAGTCGGCCGAGGCGCTGTCCGTGCCGCCTACGGTGGCGGCGTCGTGGGTCAGCAGGTCCGGCGCCTCGCCGCCCAGGCCGAGGCTGGCGGTGGGGCTGTCGTCGTTGATGCCGATGCTCAGGCTGCCGCTGGCGGGGGTGCCATTGCCGTCGGTCACGGTGTAGGGCACGGACAGCGTCAGGGTGTCTTCCACGCCATGCACGGGATGGTCCAGCGGTTGCTGCAGGACCAGCTCGAAGGCGCCGGTGGCGATGTCGGTGAGGGTCAGGGTGAACACCGGCTGGCCATTCGCCGAGGCGGTCAGCACGTGGCCGTCGGGGCTCACGCTGTAGGTCAGCGGCACGCCGCCGGAGGTCAGCGCCGGCAGGCCGCCGGTGCTCCAGGCGAAGGTGCCGGGGCCGTCGCTGCCGAAGTCGTAGCCGAGGGTGCCGGTGGCGGTGGCGCCGACACCGGGCAGGTTGTCGTTGCCCTGGATGCCGCCGGGCAGGCCGTCCTCGTCCACCACGGCGGAGGCGCTGCCGGCGCTCGGGGTGCCGTCCGTCGGTGTGGTCGGCGGGGTGGCCTGGGCCTGCTCGGGCCGCGCGATGCCATCGAACGGCGGCGGGAACAGCGGGCCGCTGCCCTGGGGCCCGGTGGGAAAGCCGATGTCCGGGTCGACCCGGCCGCCGGTCTCGGTCAGCAGTACGAAGGAGTGCCCGCCGCCGGCCTTGGCGTTGCCGCCGGCGGAGAACGACGGTCCGGCCGCGGTGGCCTCGGCGGTCTGGGTCGGGTCGGCGCCGGCGGCGATGGCCGCCTGCAGCGCCTTGACGTCGGTGACGTCCTTCTGGCTCGGCGCCACCGGCTGTTGCGCCGGCGCGCTGTCGGAATACTGGTGATGGGCCGCGGCGACCAGCTGCGGGCTCAACGGCATGGAGCTGTCGCGCCCAAGGGTGAGCTCGCCGCCACCGGCGATGGCCACCGCCACGGCGCCCTCATGCCCGGTGACCAGCTGTTCGCCGACGAACAGCTTGTCGCCCTGGTGCAGGATGCGACGCGACCCATCGGCTGCCACGGCGAAGACTTCGCCGACCACCTTGCTGACGACACCTACCTGACTAGCCATGACCCCTTCCTCCGCTCACTGCCCGGCAGCGCCTCCGGCGCTACCTGAGACTGCCGAATCCGCCATGTCGCCATCGGCTTCGCAGTGTCACGGGGAAGGAGATCGGAGGTGCAGGCGCATTAGCATCAAAAAGCCAGCGGCATTTTTCCGCCATTTTTTTGACCCACCCTCCAATGAAGCTCCCACCCTAGCCGCTCGCAAACGTACATGGCTGTATGCGCAAGCCTCATTCCCACCCATACCCAGGAACCACAGGGCCTGCAGCTCCTACAATGTGCTGCTTTTCACATTCGGTCATAAGACTTTTTCCGAATAAGGCTTGTGAGAAATTCTTCTGAGCTTTTCCAAAAGTTGTTCTTAGCTCTGATGTTACAGGCATGAAACGCATGCCATCAGAAAAAAGCCATTTTTTTGGCGAACAAGAAAGAGCATCGAAGTAGCGAAAGCAGGAGAACGCCATGCGCAGTCGTAACGCGGCACTATGGAGCGGTGTATTTCTGGCGGCCACTTGCGGCCATGGGCAAGCCATGAGCTTGACGCAAGCCATTCAGAACACCCTGCAATACCACCCGGAGATCAGCCAGAGCATGAACAGCCGGCTGACCGCGGACCAGGAACTGAAGATCGCGCGTGGCGGCTACCTGCCCACTGTCGATCTGCTGCTGGGCTACGGCCGCGAAGGCGTCGACAGCCCCACCACCCGCCAGAATGGCGACCACGGCACCCAGACACTGGACCGCGGCGACGCCGAAGTGCGCCTGCAACAGATGCTCTTCGACGGCTTCGGCACCCCCAACGAGGTGGCGCGCAACGAAGCCAACGTCAATTCCAAGGCGTTCCGCGTCCTGGGCACCTCGGAGAACGCCGCGCTGCGCACCGTCGAGGTCTACCTGAACGTGCTGGAGCACCGCGAGATGGTGGCCCTGGCGCGCAACAACCTGCAGGCCCACCAACGCATCGGCGACCAGATCCACCTGCGCAGCCAGCAGGGCGTCGGCAGCACCGCCGACAACGACCAGGCCACCGCGCGCCTGGCCCTGGCGCAGAACAACCTGTACACCGAGGAAGTCGACCTGCGCGACGCCGAGGCCAACTTCTTCAGCGCCGTGGGCAAGCAGCCAGACGAGCTGGAAACCCCCAGCACCATCAAGGCCCAGGTGCCGACCGACCTGACCCAGGCCCGCGCCGAGGTGCTGAACAACAACCCGCTGCTCAAGTCCGCCCAGGCCGACGTCAACGCCGCGGAGAAACAGTACGAGGCGGCCAAGGCACCGTTCTACCCGCGCTTCGACCTCGAACTGTCGAAGGCGGCGAACAACAACGTCGACGGCGAGGAAGGCCACTACAACGATTGGCAGGCCCAGGTGGTGATGCGCTACAACCTGTTCAACGGCCTGCGCGACAAGGCCAAGCTCAACGCCACCTCGCACCAGATCGACGAATCCAAGGACATCCGCGACAACGCCCTGCGCCTGCTCAACGAGAACCTCTCGCTGGCCTGGGACGCCATGGAAAACGCCACCAAGCAGACCGGCCCGGCGCGCGAATACGCCGACTACACCCGCAAGGTGCGCGAGGCCTACCAGCAACAGTTCACCCTCGGCCAGCGCACCCTGCTCGACCTGCTGGACAGCGAGAACGAACTGTTCACCGCCAACCGCCGCTACGCCCAGGTGCGCTACACCGAGGAGTACTCGCGCTATCGCGTGCTCGCCGCGATGGGTGGCCTGCTGCGCTCGCAGAATGTGGTACCGCCCCACGAAGCGGTGGCCCTGTCCGACGTGAAGAACGAAGCACGCCTGCCCGACATGAAATAAAGGTCGCGCGCGCTCCCCGCCCCGGCTCGCCGGGGCGAAGCGCGTAGCGGACCGCACGGGGCTCGCAGAAGCCCGGGAGAAGTAGCGTGACCATCCAGGAGCGCGGCAACGCCGCCGCGGGCGACCCCCGCCTCAGCCATGACGACCCCCTGCTCGACGGCTTGCTGATCCTCTGCCGCCTGCACGGCTGCTCGGTCAGCCGCGCCAGCCTGTCGGCCGGCCTGCCGTTGCCGCAGCAACGCCTGAACGCCGAACTGCTGCCGCGCGCCGCGGCCCGCGCCGGCCTCCAGGGGCGCCTGCTGCGCCGCGAGCTGAAGGCCATTCCAGCGCTCAACCTGCCGGTGCTGCTGCTGTTGCGCGACGGTCGCAGCGCCGTGCTGCGGCAGTGGGCGAGCGACGGCCGGGCGCTGATCCTGCCCTGCGAGACCGAAGGCGGTGAGCAGTGGGTGAGCGCCGACGAACTGGCCGCGCAGTACAGCGGCCTGGCCCTGTTCGCCCGCCCGCGCCACGAACTGGAGGCGGCGCGCCAGCCGCTGGTGCCACGGGTCGAGGCGTGGTTCCGCGACACCCTGAAGCTGTCGCGCTGGCTGTATACCGACGCCCTGGTGGCCAGCCTGCTGATCAACCTGCTGAGCATGCTGGTGCCGCTGTTCGTCATGCAGACCTACGACCGCGTGGTGCCCAACCAGGCCATCTCGACCCTCTGGGTGCTGGCCAGCGGCCTGCTGCTGGGCACCCTCTTCGAGCTGCTGCTGCGGGTGCTGCGCTCGCACCTGCTGGACATGGCCGGGAAGAAGACCGACGTGGTGCTCTCGGCCACCCTCTTCGAACGCATCACCGGCATGGCCATGAAGTACCGCCCGGCCACGGTCGGCGGCTTCGCCCAGAGCATCCACGACTTCCAGGGCCTGCGCGAATTCCTCACCGCGCTGACCCTGACCAGCCTGATCGACCTGCCCTTCTCGCTGCTGATGATCCTGGTCATCGGCCTGCTCGGCGGCGCTCTGGTGGCGGTGCCGCTGCTGGCCTTCCCGGTGACCATCCTGTTCGCCTACATCATCCAGGCGCGCCTGCGCGACACCGTGCAGAAGAGCCTGACCCTGGCCGCCGAACGCCAGGCCCTGCTGATCGAGACCCTCGGCGGCCTGGAAACCCTCAAGGCGTGCGGCGCCGAGAGCGAGCGCCAGTACCGCTGGGAAGCCACCCACGGCGCCCTCACCCGCCTGGACAACCACGCGCGCTTCCTCTCCACCCTGGCCACCAACGGCACCCTGTTCATCCAGCAGTTCGCCGGCATGGCCATGATCATCTGCGGGGTCTACGCGATCCTCGACGGCCAGCTCAGCGTCGGCGCCCTGGTCGCCTCCTACATGCTCAACAGCCGGGTGCTGGCGCCCCTGGGGCAGATCGCCGGGCTCATCACCCGCCACCAGCAGGCGCGCCTGACCATGAAGAGCACCGATGCGCTCATGGCCCTGCCGCAGGAACGCCAGGCGCGCCAGCGGCCGCTGGAGCGCACCCAGCTGCACGGCGCGCTGGACGTGCGCCAGGTGGAGTTCCGTTACCCCGAACAGAGCGCCCCGGCGCTGAGCCAGATCAGCCTGCGCCTGGCGCCCGGCGAGAAGGTTGGCCTGATCGGCCGCAGCGGCTCGGGCAAGAGCACCCTGTCGCGACTGCTGATGGGCTTCTACGAACCCGAGCAGGGGCAGATCCTGCTCGACGGCCTGGACCTGCGGCAGATCGACGTCGCCGACCTGCGCCAGCAGATCGGCTACGTCGCCCACGACCTGCCGCTGCTGGCCGGCAGCCTGCGCGACAACCTGACCCTGGGCGCGCGCTACGTCAGCGACGCGCGCATGCTCGAAGTGGCCGAGATGACCGGCGTCAGCGAGCTGGCCCGGCAGCACCCGCTGGGCTTCGACCGCCCGGTCGGCGAGCGCGGCCAGCTGCTTTCCGGCGGCCAGCGCCAGGCCGTGCTGATGGCCCGCGCGCTGCTGCTCGACCCGCCGATCCTGATCCTCGACGAACCCACCAGCGCCATGGACAACAGCAGCGAGGAAGCCCTGCGCCGGCGCCTGCACGACAGCTGCCGGGACAAGACCCTGCTGCTGGTCACCCACCGCACCTCGATGCTCGCGCTGGTCGAGCGGCTGATCGTCCTCGACGGCGGCCGCATCGTCGCCGACGGGCCGAAAGAAGCGGTGATCGAGGCATTGCGCAAGGGCCACGTCGGCCCGGCAGCGGGGTGAAGCCATGAGCAGCATGCAACCGACGCCCGGCTACCTGGGCGCGCGCAGCGACACCGAGTTCATGCCCGAGGTGCAGGGCACGGTGCTGGAAGACTCGCCACTGGCCGCGCGCATCACCCTCTGGGCGGTGCTCGCGCTGCTGGTCAGCGCGCTGGTCTGGGCCTACTTCGCGCACCTGGAGGAAGTCACCAAGGGCGAAGGCAAGGCCATCCCCTCCAGCAAGGTGCAGACCATCCAGAACCTGGAGGGCGGCATCGTCTCGGAAATCTTCGTCCACGAAGGCCAGGTGGTGGAAAAGGGCCAGACCCTGCTGCGCCTGGACGACACCCGCTTCGCCTCGAACAAGGGCGAGACCGAGGCCGACCGCAACGCCCTGGAAGCCCGCGTGGAACGCCTGAGCGCCGAGGCCGAGGGCCGCGAGCCGGCGTTCTCCGACGCGCTGAAAAGCACCGCGCCGCAGGTGGTGGACGACCAGCTGCAGCTCTACCACAGCCGCCAGCAGCGCCAGGCCAGCGAGGTCAGCATCCTCCAGGAACAGCTGCGGCAGAAGACCCAGGAACTCCAGGAGTTCCGCGCCAAGGCTCAGCAGTACCGTTCCAGCCTGGGCCTGGTGCAGCAGGAACTGAACATGTCCGAGCCGCTGGTGAAGAGCGGCGCGATCTCCCCGGTGGATCTGCTGCGCCTGCGCCGCAGCGTGGTGGAGATCAACGGCGAGCTGAGCGCCACCACCCTGGCCGTGCCCCGCGCCGAGGCGGCGATGCAGGAAATCTCGCGGAAGATGGACGAATCGCGCCAGGGCTTCCGCACCGACGCGCTGAAGGAGCTCAACGAAGTCCGCACCGACCTCAACAAGCTCACCGCCACCAGCCGCGCCATCGACGACAAGGTCAGCCGCACCACCGTGGTGTCGCCGGTGCGCGGCATCGTCAAGCAACTCAAGGTCAACACCATCGGCGGCGTGGTGCAGCCGGGCAGCGACATGGTGGAAATCGTGCCGCTGGAAGACAACCTGCTGGTGGAAGCGAAAATCCGCCCGCAGGACGTCGCCTTCCTCCACCCCGGCCAGCCGGCCACGGTGAAGTTCACCGCCTACGACTACACCATCTACGGCGGCCTGAAGGCCAAGCTGGAGATGATCAGCGCCGACACCATCACCGACGACAAGGGCAACGCCTTCTACCTGATCCAGGTGCGCACCGACAAGAACCACCTGGGGCCGGACAACAAGCCGCTGCTGATCATCCCCGGGATGGTGGCGACGGTGGACATCATCACCGGCGAGAAGAGCGTGCTGGACTATCTGCTCAAGCCGGTGCTGAAGGCGCGCTGGGAGGCGCTGCGGGAGCGCTGATTGGTCGCCTGCGCGAGCAGCGGCGGATAACCGCGAACGGTTATTCGCCCTACGTTCATCCTGCACACCCTCACTTTGCCCCGTCTTCCCCGCGAACGCGGGGACCCAGAGACTTGGTGGTTGGGGTTGGGTGTAGCGCGCCGCTTATGAGTGCTCGGATGTTTCTTGTTTCGCCCCCTCGGGCGAGTCACTTTTGCAAACGCCGGAAGGCCGGCCCCGCAAAAAGTAACCAAAACGCTTGCCCCGGCATCCGGGCCCGGCAAGCCGGGCTTCCCTCACGAACTCCCGAGCACCGGAGGCCCGCCCCGAGGGTACGTCCCTGTAGCCCGCGGGGCTCTTGCGACATCCATGTCGCCCGGCCTCCTCAGCTCGGGTTTCGCTCGGCCTCCTAAACGGGGCGCTCCGGTGCGCGCGGATGTTTCGGTGTCCCCCGTAGGGCGCATAACGCCTATGGCGTTATCCGCCGTTGCCGCCGGCTACGGCGCTCGGGCCGACGGCACTGGGTTATTCCCCTTCGGGCCAGCGCAAGCGCTGTTCGCGATGGAGCCGCGTCCCGCGTTCGCGGGAATGACGGGGTGGAAGGATGGTGCCAGGCCTGAAAAACGGCCAGGACGGCCCCCTCTCCCTTCAGGGCGGGGCGCGCAGCCGAGGGCTGGGGAGAGGGTTGCGATGTCAACCCAACACATCGCAGCCACCGGGAAACTCCATTCGCGAGCAAGCTCGCTCCTACACAAAATCAAAACCCGGGACGGCCGCTAGATGTTGTACTCCGGCGGCGGCTCCGGCAGTTGCGTCAGCAGGTCGTGCAGCCCCGCCGACCATTGCTTGCGGATGCTGGTGTAGTAGGCGTCCTCTTCGTCCACCCGGTAGCCGGCCGGGATGATCAGGCTGTCGCGGTGGTACACCAGCAGGTCCAGTGGCATGCCCACCGACAGGTTGCTGCGAATCGTCGAGTCGAACGACACCAGGGCGCAGCGCAGGCCTTCGGCCAGGCTGGTGGCGAATTCCAGGTTGCGGTCGAGGATCGGCTTGCCGTACTTGCTCTCGCCCAGCTGCAGGAAGGGCGTGTCCTCGGTGGCCTGGATGAAGTTGCCCTGCGGGTAGATGCTGTACAGCTCCGGCGGGCCGCCGGCGATCTGCCCGCCGACCAGGAACGAGCAGGTCAGGTCGGTGTTGCCGGCCAGCGGCGCGGCGTCGCGGGCGACCACCTCGCGCACCGTCGCCGCCACCAGCGCGGTGGCGTCGTAGAGGGTCGGCACGCTGTGCAGGTTGGCTTGCGCGGTGTCGTCCAGGCGCTGCTTTAGCAGGTTCACCACCGACTGCGAGGTGGCCAGGTTGCCGGCGCTCTGCAGCACGATCAGGCGCTCGCCGGGCACGCCGAAGGTGAACAGCTTGCGGAAGGTGGCGATGTGGTCGATGCCGGCGTTGGTCCGCGAGTCCGAGGCGAACACCAGGCCCTCGGCCAGGCACATGGCTACGCAATAGGTCATGGGGTGAGCCTTCCTCTGCGATGGGTCCGGCAATACTAGACCACGGGGCGTTGCCGTCCCGTGGCAAGGGCCTCGCCCGCTCGCCTCACTGCTGCGGGCTGCGCAGCAGCGGCGGCGCCACCACCCGCGCGTGCATCTGCTCGCCGAGGCCGGCGCCGCGGCGCATGCCGCGCACCGGGCAGGCGTCGAGGTAGTCCAGGCCCACCGCCAGTTTCAGGTGGCGTTCCGGGCGCGCCAGTTCGTTGGTCACGTCGAAGCTGTACCAGGCGTCGTCCAGCCAGGCCTCGGCCCAGGCGTGGCTGGCCAGGTCCTGTTCGCTGCCGCGGTACAGGTAGCCGGACACGAAGCGCGCCGGAATCCCCAGGCTGCGCGCGCAGGCGAGGAAGGCGTGGGTGTGGTCCTGGCAAACCCCGGCGGCACCGGCGAAGGCCTCGGCGGCGGTGCTTTCCACCCCGGTGGCGCCGGGCTGGAACGGCATGTGCGCGTGCAGCGCGTGCATCAGGGCAATCAGCGCGGCGCGGTCGCGGGCCTCGCCGCACTGCGCCAGGGCGAAGGCGCGCAGGGCGTCGTCCGGGGTGGTCAGGCGGGTGTAGCGCAGGAATGGCAGCGGCGACTGGCCGTCGTGCTCGGCCTCGCGGCTCTCGTCGATCTCCACCAGGCCGCGGGCGTGGATCACCACCGCCTCGTGGGGTTCGTCGATGTTCAGCACGTGCAGCACGTTGCCGTAGGGATCGCGCTGGGCGCGGGCCGGGCGCGGCAGCGAGAGCTCCCAGCTGAGCACGTGCTGGCGCTCGCTTTCCTGCGGGGTCAGGCGCAGGTACTGGATGCTCGCGCGCACCGGGTCGTCGTAGCGGTAGGTGGTGTCGTGGCTGATGGCGAGTTTCATACGGCCTCCAGATAGGAACTGTGGATCGCCCGGGCCAGCTGACGGATCAGCAGGATGAAGTCGGTGAGCCAGGGGTGCAGGCCGTCACCGAGGATTTCGTCGATCGCCGTGTAGCGCAGCCGCGCCGCCAGCTCGGCGGCCAGGCGCTGCGCCGGGCGACCGTTCTCGCCGGGCAGGGTGGAGAGGATGCTGTCCAGTTCCTCGACGCAGGCTTGCAGGGAACGGGGCACTTCGGCACGCAACAGCAGCAGTTCGGATACGTGGCGGGCATCGGGCGAGCCACGGTAGATCTCGTTGTAGGCTTCGAAGGACGACAGGGCGCGCAACAGGGCGCTCCACTGGTAGTAGCCGCGCGCCGAGGCGTCGCTGACCTCCTCGGCCTCGTCGCCGAGCAGTTCGTAGCGCGCGTCGAGCAAGCGCAGGGTGTTGTCGGCGCGCTCGATGAAGGTGCCCAGGCGGATGAAGCTGTACGCCTCGCCGCGCATGATGGTGCCGTAGGTGGCGCCACGGAACAGGTGCGAGCGCTCCTTGACCCACTCGCAGAAGCGGCTGATACCGTAGCGGCCCAGGCCTTCCTGGGCGATGCTGCGCATCTCCAGCCAGGTGGCGTTGATGTTCTCCCAGATGTCCGCGGTGATCCGCCCGCGCACCGCGTGGGCGTTGCCGCGCGCGGCCTGCAGGCAGCGGTAGATGCTCGCCGGGTTGTCCGCCTCGAGGGCGAAGAAGTTCAGCATGCGCTCGGGCTGCATCTGCCCGTGGCGCTCCAGGTAATCGTCCATGGTGCCGGTGATCAGCAACGGCATCGACAGTTCGTCGGCGCCGCCGCCGCGGTCGTCCGGCGGCATCAGCGACAGCGAATAGCTGACGTCGAGCATCCGCGCGAGGTTCTCGGCGCGCTCCAGGTAACGGGACATCCAGTACAGGTCGGCTGCGGTACGGCTCAGCATCTCAGTCCTCCACCACCCAGGTGTCCTTGGTACCGCCACCCTGTGACGAATTGACGACCAGCGAGCCTTCGCGCAGCGCCACGCGGGTCAGCCCGCCGGGCACCAGGCGCGTCTCGCGGCCGGACAGCACGAACGGGCGCAGGTCGATGTGACGCGGGGCGATGCCGCTGTCGACGTAGGTCGGGCAGGTCGACAGGCTCAGGGTCGGCTGCGCGATGTAGGCGTGCGGGCGCGCCTTCAGGCGCTCGCGGAAGGCCTCGATCTCCTTGCTGCTCGCCGCCGGCCCCACCAGCATGCCGTAGCCGCCGGAGCCCTGGGTTTCCTTGACCACCAGCTCCGGCAGGTGCGCCAGCACGTGGGACAGGTCCTGGGGCTTGCGGCACTGCCAGGTCGGCACGTTCTTCAGTATTGGTTCCTCGGAAAGGTAGAAACGCACCATGTCGCCGACGTACGGGTAGATCGACTTGTCGTCGGCCACCCCGGTGCCGATGGCGTTGGCCAGCACCACGTTGCCGGCGCGGTAGGCGGCCAGCAGGCCGGGCACGCCGAGCATCGACTCGGGGTTGAAGGCCAGCGGATCGAGGAAGGCGTCGTCCAGGCGCCGGTAGATCACGTCCACCGGACGCGGGCCGGCGGTGGTGCGCATGTACACGCGCTCGTCGCGGACGAACAGGTCGGCGCCCTCCACCAGCTCCACGCCCATCTCGCGGGCGAGGAAGGCGTGCTCGAAGTAGGCGCTGTTGAAGCGCCCCGGGGTCAGCACCACCACGCTGGGGTTGTCCAGCGGGCTGGAGCTGCGCAGGGTGTCCAGCAGCAGGTTCGGGTAGTGGTCGATGGGCGCGATGCGCTGCGCGGCGAACAGCTCGGGGAACAGGCGCATCATCATCTTGCGGTCTTCGAGCATGTAGCTCACGCCGCTGGGGGTGCGCAGGTTGTCCTCCAGCACGTAGTAGGTGCCGTCGCCGTCGCGCACCAGGTCGACCCCGGCGATGTGCGCATAGAGGTCGCGGTGCAGGTCCAGGCCCTGCATGGCGATCTGGTAGCCCTCGTTGGTCAGCACCTGCTCCGCCGGCACCACGCCGGCCTTGATGATGCGCTGCTCGTGGTAGAGGTCGGCGAGGAACATGTTCAGCGCGCGCACGCGCTGGATGCAGCCGCGCTCCACCACCCGCCATTCGCTCATCGGGATGCTGCGCGGGATGGTGTCGAACGGGATCAGCCGCTCGGTGCCCTGCTCGTCGCCGTAGAGGGTGAAGGTGATGCCGGCGCGGTGGAACAACAGGTCGGCCTCGCGCCGGCGCTGTTCGAGCAGCTCCGGCGGCGCCGCCGCCAGCCAGCGGGCGAAGTCGCGGTAATGCGCCCGGCACTGGCCATTCGCGTCGTACATCTCGTCATAGAAAGTGCGGGACATGCCGAACTCCTTGTCGCCAGCGTTGGAGTTGCCATCGCAAGCCCCGTGCCAGCAGCACAAAATCTTTGATTTCAATGACTTGGAAAACCGGCCAAACGGCCGTGCGCCAGTTTGGTGCGGCGCGCGCGGGTGGCGGGCGGTCGCCGCCCCGTTTGGCGCCAGGCGCCGCCCACCGGGGACAGTCTAGGCCAAGGCCCGGCATCGCCCCGTGACGGATCGACCTATGCTTATGCACGGACGCCGGCCGCGCGCTTGTAGCCCTCGCGGGGCGCGACTACGCTGCCAGAGATGTCCTTTTGCCATGACCCACACGCTGTCGCCCGGGTGCCCGCCTGCCGGTGCGGTACGGCCGCAGAGGCTCCGAACCCATAACAGGAGTCCGCTCATGCCTTCCTTCAGAACCGCCCCCCTGGCCTTCGCCTGTGTCTGCGCGCTGGCCGGCGCCTCGGCCCAGGCCGCCGACGCCATCCAGAAGCTCGGCGCCGGCGAGGGCGCCCTCGACATCATCGCCTGGCCCGGCTACGTCGAACGCGGCGAGAGCGACAAGGCCTACGATTGGGTCACCCCCTTCGAGAAGGAGACCGGTTGCAAGGTCAACGTGAAGACCGCCGCCACCTCCGACGAGATGGTCAGCCTGATGGCCAAGGGCGGCTACGACCTGGTCACCGCTTCCGGCGACGCCTCGCTGCGCCTGGTCTACGGCAAGCGCGTGCAGCCGGTCAACGTGGCCCTGATCCCCAACTGGAAGAACGTCGACCCGCGCCTGCAGGACGCGCCCTGGCACACCGTCGACGGCAAGCACTACGGCACGCCCTACCAATGGGGCCCGAACGTGCTGATGTACAACACCAAGGTCTTCCCCAAGGCGCCGGAAAGCTGGAGCGTGGTGTTCCAGGAACAGCAGCTGCCCGACGGCAAGAGCAACAAGGGCCGCGTGCAGGCCTACGACGGCCCCATCTATATCGCCGACGCCGCGCTCTACCTGAAGGCCACCGAGCCGGCCCTGGGCATCCAGGACCCCTACCAGCTCACCGAGGCGCAGTACGCCGCGGTGCTCAAGCTGCTGCGCGCGCAGCACGCGCTGATCCACCGCTACTGGCACGATGCGACCGTGCAGATGAGCGACTTCAAGAACGAAGGCGTGGCCGCTTCCGGCTCCTGGCCGTACCAGGTCAACGCGCTGGTCGGCGAGAAACAGCCGATCGCCTCGACCATCCCCGCCGAAGGCGTCACCGGCTGGGCCGACACCACCATGATGCACGTCGACGCCAAGCACCCGAACTGCGCCTACAAATGGATGAACTGGTCGCTGGAGCCCAAGGTGCAGGGCGACGTCGCCGCCTGGTTCGGCTCGGTGCCGGCCTCCCCCGCCGGCTGCAGCGGCAGCCAACTGCTCGGCGCCCAGGGCTGCGCCACCAACGGCTACGACCAGTTCGACCGCATCGCCTTCTGGAAGACGCCGCAGGCGGAGGGTGGCAAGTTCGTGCCGTACAGCCGCTGGACGCAGGACTACATCGCGATCATGGGCGGGCGGTAAGGCCTGAAGCGTTCGCGAGCAAGCTCGCTCCTACGAAAAGCCATTGCACCTGTAGGAGCGAGCTTGCTCGCGAACAGAACTTCGCCGGTAGCTGCGTGCTGCGGATTGACCCCGTAGCCCTCTCCGCAACGATGAACGCCCCGACCAGCACGACACCGGCCCCACTCGCCCCCATGCACTACCCTGATAGAGCACACCAGCCACGCGGGTAGCGCCATGACCACTGCCGTCCAGTTCACCGAGGTGAGCCGCCACTACGGCGAGGTGAAAGCCGTCGACCGGGTGTCCATCGAGATCCGCGATGGCGAGTTCTTCTCCATGCTCGGCCCCTCCGGTTCCGGCAAGACCACCTGCCTGCGCCTGATCGCCGGGTTCGAGCAGCCCTCTTCCGGCTCCATCCGCATCCACGGCCACGAGGCCGCCGGCCTGCCGCCCTACGAGCGCGACGTGAACACCGTGTTCCAGGACTACGCGCTGTTCCCGCACATGAACGTGCTGGACAACGTCGCCTACGGCCTCAAGGTCAAGGGCGTGGCCAAGACCGAGCGCCTGGGCCGCGCCGAAGAAGCGCTGGGCATGGTCGCCCTCGGCGGCTACGGCGGGCGCAAGCCGGCGCAGCTGTCCGGCGGCCAGCGCCAGCGCGTGGCCCTGGCCCGCGCCCTGGTCAATCGCCCGCGCGTGCTGCTGCTGGACGAACCACTGGGCGCGCTGGACCTGAAGCTGCGCGAGCAGATGCAGGTGGAACTGAAGAAACTCCAGCGCCAGCTCGGCATCACCTTCATCTTCGTCACCCACGACCAGGGCGAGGCGCTGTCCATGTCCGACCGCGTGGCGGTGTTCAACAAGGGCCGCATCGAGCAGGTCGACACCCCGCGCAACCTCTACATGAAGCCGGCCACGCCGTTCGTCGCGGAGTTCGTCGGCACCGCCAACGTGCTGCGCGGCGACACCGCCCGGCGCCTGCTCGGCGAGGCCGGGGCCTGGTCGCTGCGCCCCGAGCACGTGCGCTTCGGCCAGGCCCGCGAGGGCGAGCTGCAGGTCGCCGGGACCCTGGTCGACGTGCAGTACCTGGGCGCCGCCAGCCGCTACGAGATCGCCCTGGACGACGGCGGCCGGCTGGTCGCCGCGTTGCCCAACGGCGAGCGCGAGGAAACACGCCCGCAGCCCGGCGAGGCGGTCAGCGCCTGCTGGGCGCGCAACGCGCTGGTGCCCCTGCGCGAGGAACCGCAGCCATGATGCGCGCGCTCTCCAGCTTCCTCTACCGGCGCAGCAACCTGTACCTGCTGATGCTGCTCATCCCGCCGCTGCTGTGGTTCGGGGTGATCTACATCGGCGCGCTGTTCGCCCTGCTCTGGCAGAGCTTCTACACCTTCGACGACTTCACCATGGCGGTGACCCCGGACCTGACCCTGGCCAACTACAAGGCCCTGTTCAACCCGGCCAACTACGACATCGTGCTGCGCACCCTGGGCATGGCCGTGGCGGTGTCGCTGGCCAGCGCCGTGCTGGCCTTCCCCATCGCCTACTACATGGCGCGCTTCGCCGGGCCCAAGGAAAAAGCCTTCTTCTATATCGCGGTGATGCTGCCGATGTGGGCCAGCTACATCGTCAAGGCCTACGCCTGGACGGTGATCCTGGCCAAGGGCGGCATCCTCTACTGGCTGATCGACAAGCTGCACCTGCTGGGCCCGCTGAACCTGCTGCTGGAGGTGCCGGGGGTGGGCGGCAACACCCTGTCCACCTCGCACCTGGGGCGCTTCTGGGTGTTCACCTACATCTGGCTGCCGTTCATGATCCTGCCGATCCAGGCCGCCCTGGAACGCCTGCCGCCGTCGCTGCTGCAAGCCAGCGCCGACCTCGGCGCGCACCCGCGGCAGACCTTCTTCCAGGTCGTCCTGCCGCTGGCCTTCCCCGGTGTGGTGGCCGGCTCGATCTTCACCTTCAGCCTGACCCTGGGCGACTTCATCATCCCGCAGCTGGTCGGCCCCAGCGGGCTGTTCATCGGCACCATGGTCTACGTCCAGCAGGGTTCGATCGGCAACATGCCGCTGGCCGCCGCCTTCACCCTGGTGCCCATCGTGCTGATCGCCGTGTACCTGTCCATCGCCAAGCGGCTGGGGGCCTTCGATGCACTCTGAACGACCATCGTGGCTGTTGCGCCTGGCCGCCTGGGGCGGGCTGGTGTTCCTGCACTTCCCGATCCTGGTGATCCTGCTCTACGCCTTCAACACCGAGGAGTCGGCCTACAGCTTCCCGCTGCAGGGCTTCACCCTGCGCTGGTTCGCCGAGGTGGCGCAGCGCGGCGACGTGCTCGACGCCATCGGGCTGTCGGTGAAGATCGCCTGCGTCGCCACCCTGGTGGCCATGGTCCTCGGCACCCTGGCCGCCGGGGCGCTGTACCGGCGCGACTTCTTCGGCAAGGAAAGCGTCTCGCTGATGCTGATCCTGCCGATCGCCCTGCCCGGCATCATCACCGGTATCGCCCTGCTCTCGGCGTTCAAGACCCTGGGCATAGAACCAGGCTTCCTGACCATCGTCATCGGCCACGCGACCTTCTGCGTGGTGATCGTCTACAACAACGTGATCGCGCGCTTCCGCCGCACCTCGTTCAGCCTCATCGAGGCCTCCATGGACCTCGGCGCCGACGGCTGGCAGACCTTCCGCTACGTGGTCCTGCCGAACATCGCCACCGCCCTGCTGGCCGGCGGCATGCTGGCCTTCGCGCTGTCCTTCGACGAGATCATCGTCACCACCTTCACCGCCGGCCACGAGCGCACCCTGCCGCTGTGGCTGCTGAACCAGCTGAGCCGCCCGCGCGACGTGCCCATCACCAACGTGGTGGCCATGCTGGTGATGCTGGCGACCATGCTGCCGATCCTCGGCGCCTACTACCTCACCCGCGGCACCAGCGACGTGGCCGGCGCCGGCAAGTGAACCGGGCCCCGCCCCGGGCGGGACGAATGCCACTCCACACGAGGAGCCCGCAATGCAAAGCAAACTGCTGATCAATGGCCAGTTCGTCGCCGGCGAAGGCGCGCCGCTGGATATCCTCAACCCCTCCACCGGCGCGGTGCTCGGGCAGGTCGCCGAGGCCAGCGAGGCTCAGGTGGACGCCGCCGTGCGCGCCGCCGACGCCGCCTTCGACGGCTGGTCGCAGACCGCGCCGAAAGACCGCGCGCTGCTCCTGCTGCGCCTGGCCGACAAGATCGAGGAGCACGCCGAAGAGCTGGCGCGCCTGGAATCGCAGAACTGCGGCAAGCCCTACGCCGCCGCGCTGAACGACGAAATCCCGGCGATCGCCGACGTGTTCCGCTTCTTCGCCGGCGCCAGCCGCTGCCTGCCCGGCTCGGCGGCCGGCGAGTACCTGCCCGGCTTCACCTCGATGATCCGCCGCGACCCGGTGGGGGTGATCGCCTCCATCGCGCCCTGGAACTACCCGCTGATGATGGCCGCCTGGAAGCTCGGCCCGGCCCTGGCCGCCGGCAACTGCGTGGTGCTCAAGCCCTCCGAGCAGACCCCGCTGACCGCCCTGCGCCTGGCCGAGTTCATCGCCGAGCTGTTCCCCGCCGGGGTGGTCAACCTGGTGTTCGGCCGCGGCCCCACGGTGGGCAGCCCGCTGGTCAACCACGCGCTGGTGCGCATGGTCTCGCTGACCGGCTCGGTGGGCACCGGCAAGGCGATCATCCGCAGCGCCGCCGACAGCGTGAAGCGCCTGCACATGGAACTGGGCGGCAAGGCCCCGGTGATCGTCTTCGACGACGCCGACCTGGCCGACGTGGTCGAGGGCATCCGCACCTTCGGCTTCTACAACGCCGGGCAGGACTGTACCGCGGCCTGCCGCATCTACGCCGGCAAGAATATCTACGACAACTTCGTCGCCGACCTGGCCGGCGCGGTGTCGAGCCTGAAGACCGGCCTGCAGGACGACCCGGCCACCGAGCTCGGCCCGCTGATCACCGCCAGCCAGCGCGAGCGCGTGTCCGGCTTCGTCGAACGGGCCAAGGCCAGCCCGCACATCCGCATCGCCACCGGCGGCGCGGCGGTGGCCGGCAGCGGCTTCTTCTACCAGCCGACGGTGGTGGCCAATGCCCAGCAGGACGACGAGATCGTGCGCAACGAAGTGTTCGGCCCGGTGGTCTCGGTGACCCCGTTCAGCGACGCCGAACAGGCGATCCGCTGGGCCAACGATTCCGAGTACGGCCTGGCCAGCTCGGTCTGGACCCGCGACGTCGGCCGCGCCAGCCGGGTGGCGGCGCGCCTGCAGTACGGCTGCACCTGGGTGAACACCCACTTCATGCTGTGCAGCGAGATGCCCCACGGCGGCTTCAAGCAGTCCGGCTACGGCAAGGACCTGTCGATGTACGGGCTGGAGGACTACACGGTGGCGCGGCACATCATGTTCAAACACTGAGCGCGCGGCCTTCCGGTCGGGGGAGGCCGACAGCGAAGGCGCTGGGCTCCCGCGTTCGCGGGGGTGACGGGGTTGGGATTGGCGCCCCCTCCCAGACGTCGTCCCCGCGAACGCGGGGATCCAAAGCCTTCGGCCCCAGCCCACCGTAGGAGCGGATTCATCCGCGATCCCGCCGGCAAGGCCGGCGCTCGAGCCATCGCGGACGGAGTCCGCTCCTACAGGGGGCGGCAGCGCAAGGGGCGGGGCGTCAGGCGGCGAAGCCGGCCAGCTTCAGCCAGTGGGCGTAGAAGCCCTCGGCCACGCGGTTCAGCTCGGCCACCTTGCGCGGCAGCTCGGCGAGCATCACCTCGCGGGTTTCCTGGCTCGGCTGGCTGGGGTCGAGGTACTCGGGCCAGCCGTTGATCCAGCCGGCCACCAGTTCCTCGGTCATCTCCGGGTGGCCCTGCAGGCCGAGGACGAAACCGCCCCAGCTGAAGCCCTGGTTGGCGCACCAGGGGCTGGACAGCAGGTGCTCGGCGCCTTCGGGCAGGTCGAAGGTGTCGCCGTGCCACTGGTAGATCGGGAATTCCTCGGGCAGGTGCGCCAGCCACGGGCTCTGACTTTCCAGGCGGCGCATCGGCTGCCAGCCCATCTCGGTGTAGCCCTGGTGGTGGATCGGCGCGCCGAGGGCCTTGGCCAGCAGCTGGCCGCCCAGGCAGTGGCCGATCAGCGGCACGCGGCGCTCGATGAAGCGCCGCAGCGCGGCCACTTCGCTGCGCAGCCAGGGCAGGTCGTCGTTCACGCTCATCGGCCCGCCCATGATGGCCACGGCTTGCGGCCGTTCCAGGTCGTAGCCGTCCAGCTCGCCGTGGTCGGCGCGGCGCACGTCGAAGGCCAGGCCGGCGCGGTCGAGCACCGTGGCCAGGTGGCCCGGCGGGCAGAAATCGGCGTGGGTCAGAATCAGGATATCGGTCATGGTCACCTCCGCGGCGCAGTCTGCCGCAAAAGGCGCCCGACCATAACCCCCGGCGGGCCCGCGTACAGGCCGCGCCGCCCTCCGGCGGCGCGGTATCACTAGGCTTCAGGGGAGTGGGAAGCCGCCGGCCGGCATGGCGCGGCGGCGCAACGCGGGGGTGGGGTCAGGGACGCAGGCTACTCACTTCCTGCGTCACGCCCCAACCATCGAGCACGCCTCCCAGCGGCGCCACGACCTCCTCCAGGTCGTGTTCGAATGCGCCAATGGCCGCGTGCGTCGCGAACATCACCTTGCTGATCTGCAGGTTCCAGCCACCGTCGGAACGGGCCTCGACCTGGGCACGCAACGATTCGCCGCGAAACTGCCGTGCGGCCGTGCGGGCTTGCTGTTCATCGGGAAAGATGGCGAAGAAGTCGATGGGATGGATGCGGGCGAAATCGAAGCCGCCCTCCTTCATCCGGCGCAGCACATTGACACTGATATCCTCCGAGAGGGGCTTTTCCATGGTACGCACCTCCTGTCGAGACTTTCAGGGTTTCACCTAGTTTCCCCGGCCAACGCGCGCGCGGCTCACAGCCGATGCGCGCGGCGGGCACCTTGTCGTGCCACAGGAAACGCCAAAATGCATCAACGTCCCCCAATCGGTAGCCAAACGCGTCGAATTGGCGAGGACTCAAGCCGGTTCGCCAACGCCTCGGGCACCAACAGTTTCAGCGTAGCGCCATTGCCGGCCAAATGCCGCTTTCCGCGCCGCTTGGCTTGGCCGCCGGCGACGGGCGGCTTACCCGGGGTGGCCGCTGGCTCAGCCGCCCAGGGCGACGCACAGGAGGATCATGCCCACCCCCAGGGCGGTGAACCCCAGGGCGCCGAGCGGCGAGCGGTCGCCGGCCCAGCGCGACAGCAGCCAGCCCAGCAGCGCCAGCATCAGCACGCCGATGAACTGGGCGCTGCGCAGGGCCAGCTGCGGGTCGGCCAGCCACCACAGCGGCAGCACCAGCGGGAAGGTGCTGAAGAACACCAGCGCCACCACCAGCAGCGCCGCCAGGTAGTCCTCGATGCCGGCCGCCGGCGGGCGCTCGCGGCCCAGGTGGCTGGCCAGCAGTTGCTGGCGCAGGCCCCAGATTTCCTTGCCGTCCAGGCGGTCGAGCAGCGCGCCGGGGAGGAACTCCTCCAGCCCGGCGCGGAAGCCCGCCTCGGCGTCCTCGCGGCGCAACGCGGCGAAACGGTTGTGCCGGTGCAGTCGCTCGACGCGCAGGCGCACCAGCAGCATCAGCGCGTCCACCAGGCCCCAGGCCAGGTTGCAGCCCAGCGCCGCGGCGATCATGCCCTCGCGGCTGGCGCCACCGGCGGCGGACAGCACCGAGACGATGGTCAGGGTCATGATCACCCCGTAGGTCGCCTCGCTGATGCGGTCGAAGGGCGAGGTGACCTCGTCCCACACCCGCCGCCAGGCTCCGCCCGGCGCCCGCCGCATCCGTTCCTCACGCATGAACCGCCCTCCTCTGCCCAGGGCGCATTCTAGCCGGGACGGCTCAGGCGCGGCTGAGCCAGCCCATCACCCAGCGGTTGATCGCCGGCGGCGACAGCTGCCCGGACCAGTACATGGCCTGGAACAGCGCACCGATCGGCCGGTGCACCTTGTCGCTGTGGGCTTGGCGCCAGGCCGCGGCGGCGATGTCCTCGGCCTTCAGGCTCACCCCCAGGCGGCGCAGCACCGGCGGCTCGTAGGCCTGGCTGGTGACCATCGGCGTGCGCACGAACGGCGGCATCAGGTCGGCGACGCGGATGCCGTGGCGCCGCCACTCCAGCTCCAGCGCCTCGGTGAGCCCGCGCACGGCGAACTTCGAGGCCGAGTAGGTGGCCATCTCCGGCACCCCGTAGAGCCCCGAGGCCGAGCCCATGTTCAGCACCTGCGCGCCGGGCGTGGCCTTGAGCGCGGAAAAGGCCGCGTGGCAGCAGTTCAGCAGGCCCTGCACGTTGATCGCCAGCAGGCGCCCGTGGTCTTCCACCGGGATGTCCTCGAAGCGGCCGAAGCGCAGGATGCCGGCGCAGTTGAACAACAGGCGCAGGCGCCCGTCGCCGGCGCCGACGAAATCCGTCAGCGCCTCGCGCACCGCCGTGGCGTCGGTGACGTCCAGGCTGCGCCGCCAGGCGCCGCCCAGCTCGGCGGAGAGCCCGGCGAGGGCCTCGGCGTTCATGTCGAGCAGGCCGACGCGCCAGCCGTTGGAGTGGAACAAGCGGGCGCTGGCCGCGCCGATGCCGGACGCCGCGCCGGTGATCAGGATGCTGTCCATCAACGCTCGCCTCCCTGGTGCCGGCCGAGGAACCCGGCCACCTCGCCCAGCGCCCGGTCGGCGATGCGCAGCAGCCCGGCGTGGGCCTGGAACACGTGCCAGCAGTCGCGGTAGCGCTGCAGGCTGACCGCGACGCCCCGCTTCTGCGCGGCCTCGGCCAGGCGCAGGCTGTCGTTGCGCAGCACTTCGTCCTCGCCGACCTGGATCAGCAGCGGCGGCAGCCCGGCGAGGTCGGCGAACAGCGGCGACAACTGCGCCGAATCGCGCGCCACGCCCGGCGGGCAGAACTGCGCGATGGCGCTTTCCACCCAGGCGCGGCTGATCAGCGGATCGCCAGCCGGCGGCTGGTGCCACTGCGCGCAGCTGACGTCGGTGACCGGCGAGAACACCACCAGCGCCGCCGGCAGCGGCAGGCCGCGCTCCTTCAGGGCCAGGGCCAGTTGCAGGGTCAGGTGGCCGCCGGCGGAATCGCCGGCCACCGCCAGCCGCGCCGGGTCCTGGCCGCGCGCCAGCAGCGCCTGGTAGACCGCCAGGGCGTCTTCCAGCGGCGCCGGGAAGCGGTACTCCGGGGCCAGGCGATAGTCCGCCGCGCACACGTCGACCGCGCCCAGGCGCGCCAGGTTGGCGGTGATCGCCCGGTGCGTGGCGGCCGAGCCCACCAGGTAGGCGCCGCCGTGCAGGTAGAGCAGCGCGCGGCCCTCGGCGGCGCCGGCGCGCTGCCATTCGCAGGGCACCCCGGCGATGATCTCGGCGCTGCGCGTGACGCCACGCGGGGCCAGGGTCGCGGCGGTGAGCGCGTTGAGCACCCGGCGCTGGATCGGCACCGAAATCGGCGGGCGCATCAGCCCTCTGAACAACAAGCGCAGGGTGCCGCGCAGCAGCCCGGCGAGCAGGCGCTGCGAGGTGGACGGCGGCGGCGAGAACTCAACGGGCGCATTCATAGTCGGCGAACTCCGGCTGACGGGTCTGTTGGCGGTAGCGGAAGGTGTAGCCCGGCCAGTTGTTGGTGTTGCGGCCGCTGGCGGTCTTGTACCAGCTGTCGCAACCGGCCTCCCAGACGGTGTGCTGCAGGCCACGCTGCAGGGCCTGGTTGTAGGCGCTCTGCACCTCGGGCTTGACGTCCAGGTAGCGCAGGCCCTGCTCGGCGAGCCGGCGCAGGCAGGCCAGCACGTAGGGGAACTGGCTCTCCAGCATGTAGACGATGGAGTTGTGCCCCAGGTTGGTGTTCGGCCCGTAGAGGATGAACAGGTTGGGGAAACCGCTGACACTGATGCCCTTGTAGGCCTCGGCGCCCTCCGCCCAGGCCTGCTCCAGCCAGCGCCCGCCCAGGCCCTGGATGCGCAGCGGGGCGAGGAACTCGGTGGCGGCGAAGCCGGTGCCGAAGATGATCGCGTCCACCGGGTGGCGCTGGCCGTCGCGGGTGATCACGGCGTCCTCGGCGACCCGCTCGATGCCGTTGTCGAGCACCCGCACGTTGGCCCGCGCCAGCGCCGGGTAGTAGTCGTTGCTGATGAGAATGCGCTTGCAGCCCAATGGGTAGTCCGGGACCAGCCGGCGGCGCAGCTGCGGGTCGGCGATGCCCCGGCGCAGGTGCAGGCGGAAGTTCAGTTGCATGAATTTCATCAGCGGCGGGAAGGTGGAGAAGGCCAGCACCCGCGCCTCGTGCTGCACGTACTTGAGGCCGCGATCCAGGCGCTGCAGCCACGGCAAGCGCGCCTTCAGGCGGCGCTCCCAGTCGCTGTAGGGGCGATCCGGCTTGGGGATCACATAGGGCGCGCTGCGCTGGAACAGCAGCAGCTCGCCGACCTGTTCGGCGATACGCGGGACGAACTGGATGGCGCTGGCGCCGGTGCCGATCACCGCCACGCGCTTGCCGCGCAGGTCGGCGCGATGGTCCCAGTGCGCGGAGTGGAAGGCCGCGCCCTTGAAGTCGTCGAGCCCGGCGATGCGCGGGTACAGCGGCCGGCTCAGCTGGCCGGTGGCGCAGACCAGGGCGCGGGCGCGCAGCAGCTCGCCGTCGGCGCAGCGCACCCGCCACTCGCCGGTGGATTCGTCGAAGCAGGCGTCCACCGCCTCGCAGCCGAAGCGGATGCGCGAGCGCAGGCCGTACTTGTCCGCGCAATGCCGCAGGTAGTCGAGGATTTCCCCCTGCGGGGCGAACTTGCGGGTCCAATCGGCCTTGGGTTCGAAGGAGAACGAATACAGGTGCGATGGCACGTCGCAGGCGGCGCCGGGGTAGCTGTTCTCGCGCCACACGCCGCCGACGTCGGCGGCCTTCTCGAGGATCAGGTAGTCGTGGATGCCCGCCTGCTGCAGGCGGATGGCCAGGCCCAGGCCGCCGAAGCCGGCGCCGATGATCAGCGCGCGCAGGGGTGCCGGGCCACGGGAAGTATTGTGCATTGTTGTGCTCCCGATGGGTCTGGGCGGCGGCGCATGGGCGCCCCCGCCATCCGCCTCGCTGGCGAATGAGCATAGGCTAGTGCCCCGGCGCGCGCCGGGTTATGGCATAGTCGGACAAAGAATTGTGATTTTCGGACAAGCCCGGAGCCGCCGATGCCCGACCTCCCCTGGCCCGCCCGCCGCAGCGCCTTCAGCGTGCAGCTGCTGACCCAGTTCGGCCTCGACCACGGCCTGGCCCTGGAGGACTGCCTGCACGGCAGCGGCCTGGACCTGGCGGTGCTCGCCGACCCGACGCGCGACATCGACGCCCGTTGCGAACTCCAGGTGCTGCGCAACCTGGCCGGCCGCCTGCCCGCCGGCAGCGGCCTGCAGGCCGGCCTGCGCTACCACCTGAACACCTACGGCATCTGGGGCTTCGCCCTGCTCAGCAGCCCGACCTTCCGCGGCGCCGCGCTGCTCGGCCTGCGCTACCTCGGCCTGACCTACGTGTTCACCCGCCTGAGCCTGCACGAGAACGGCGGCGAAGCCTGCCTGCTGCTGGACGACAGCGCCGTGCCGGAGGACCTCCAGGCCTTCGCCTGCGAGCGCGACCTGGGCGGCGTGCTGCGCGTACAGCGCGACCTCACCGGGCGCCCGCTGCCCATCCTGCGCGCCGAATTCCGCCGCCCGCGCCCCGCCGATATCGCCCCCTACCTGGCCGAACTGGGCGTGGAGCCGGTCTTCGGCCAGGCGCGCAACCGCGTGGTCTTCGCCAGCGCCACCCTCGACCTTCCGCTGCCCGGCGCCAACCCCCAGGTGGCGCGGCACTGCGAGGAACAATGCCGCGCCCTGCTGGCGCGCCGCCAGGAACTCGGCGGCCTGGCCGGGCGCATCCGCGACCGCCTGCTGCGCACCCCGGGCCGCCTGCCGGACATGGAGCAGGTGGCGGAGGAACTGCACATGACCTCGCGCACCCTGCGCCGTCGCCTGCAGGACGAAGGCAGCAGCTACCGCGCCCTGCTCGACGAAGTGCGCCAGGCCCTGGCCGAGGAACTGCTGGGCACCGGCGCCATCCGCCTGGAGGAGATCGCCGAGCGCCTGGGCTATGGCGAGGTGTCCAACTTCATCCACGCCTTCAAGCGCTGGAAAGGCGTGCCGCCGGGACGTTTCCGCGAGCGCTAGGCCAGCGGGATGTCGAGCCGCCGCAGCGCGCTTTCCAGCTGCTCGATAAAGGCGAGGATCTTGCGCGTGGCGCGGCGGTGGCTGGGGTAGACCGCGAGAATCTGCTGGCCAAAGGCGTCGGGGTCGAAGTGGTAGTCGTCGAGCACGCTGCGCAGGCGGCCGTCGCGCAGGAACGGCAAGGCGCTCCACAGTGGACAGGGCATCAGCCCGTGGCCCTTGAGGCAGGCCGCCAGCAGCAGTTCGTGGTTGTCGCTGACCAGGCGCCCCTCGCGCGGCGAGGAAAAGCGCTGGCCGTCGCGTTCCAGCCACCAGCGCGAATCCAGCGCCGGGTGCCAGTAGGTCAGGCGGTCGTGCGCGGCCAACTCGTCCGGGTGCTGCGGCGTGCCGCGCCGGGCCAGGTAGGCCGGGCTGGCGCAGAGCACCAGGCGGTTCTGCGCCAGCGGCCGCACGATCAGCCCCGGCAGGTTGCTGTGGCCCAGGCGCAGGGCCAGGTCGTAGCGGCCGTCGAGCAGGTCGACGTAGCTGTCGCTGAGGTCCATCTGCAGGCGCAGGTCCGGGTGACGGTCGAGGAACTCGGCGCACAGGTCATTGAGAAAGGCCGCGCCGAAGGCCAGCGGCGCGGTCACCCGCAGCTTGCCGCGCAGGCTCTGCTGCAGCTGGGCGATTTCCTCGGTGGCCTCGTGCATGCGCGCCAGCACCTCGCGGGCGCTGTCCAGGTACAGCTGGCCGGCCTCGGTCAGCGCCATGCTGCGGGTGGTGCGCTGGAACAGCCGGGCGCCGAGGTTGGCTTCCAGCTGGCCGATGGCCTTGGTCACCGCCGAGGGGGTCTTGCCCAGTTGCTCGGCGGCGCGGCTGAAACTGCCGGTCTCGGCGCAGGCGACGAACAGGGTGAGGCTGCTGAACCTGTCCACATTCTTTCCTTTTCTTCACAAGTCTTGTGCCAGCGCCTGGCTATCGGCGAAACGGCTAGGCCCAGTAGCCTCTGGCGCAAACCAATAAAAATCAACCACCAAGAAAAGGGGATGTCATGCGAAGGCTCATCAAGGGCGCTCTTGCCGTTGCGATCGCACTGGGGACTTTGGAAGCGCACGCACAAACCGCCGACCTGATCCTGTACAACGCCAAGGTCTTCACCGCCGAGCCGGGGCAACCGCTGCAGCAGGCCGTGGCCATCGCCGGCGACAAGGTGCTGAAGGTCGGCAGCGACGCCGAGGTGCGCGCCCTGGGCGACGCCCACAGCAAGCAGGTCGACCTCGGCGGCAAGCTGCTGATGCCAGGCTTCATCGACAGCCACTCGCACTCGGTGTTCGGCGGCCTGGAGCTGATCTCGGCGAGCATGGGCGACGAGCAGGTCAGCCTCGAACAGCTGGAACAGCGCCTGCGCGAAGGCCGCGACAGCGGCAAGGCCAAGGTCGCCGACATCCTGGTGATGAACGGCATGAACTCCAGCTACTGGTCGCAGGCCGCCGGGCTGGCGAAAATCTTCAACGCCGGCGAATGGGCGCAGGTGCCGATCGTCTTCATCGGCAGCGACCACCACACCGCCTGGGCCAACGCCGCCATGCTGCGCCGCGCCGGGGTCGACGCCAGGCTGGTGCGCTCGCTGCCGGCCGCCGAGCAGCAGAACATCGCCCACGCCAAGGACTTCACCCCCACCGGCTTCGTCGTCGACGCCGGCTTCGACCGCGTCGCCCAGGCCATGCCGGCGGCCGACCAGAAGACCCTCGACCGCGCCGGCCTGGCCGCCGTGCAGTACAACAACAGCCTGGGCATCACCGCCTGGATGGACCCGGCCGCCAACGGCGCGCCCGGCGACGCGCTGTTCGACATCAAGCCCACCGAGAAGACCGTCGGCGTGCTCCCGGTGTACCGCGACCTCGCCCAGCAGGGCCAGCTCAGCGCCCACGTCGCGGCGCTGCTGGTGGTCAACCCGAAGAGCCGCCCGGCCGACCTGGAGGTGATCGACAAGGTGCGCAAGCAGTTCGAGGGCATCCCCAACCTGAGCCTGCCGGGCATCAAGGTGTTCGCCGACGGCGTGCTGGAATACCCGGCGCAGTCCGCCTCGCTGCTGGAGGACTACAAGAACCTGCACAAGCCCGGCGAACTGCTGCTGGACCCGCAGCACTTCGGCGAGCTGGTCAGCGCCGCCGACGCGCGCGGCTGGCTGGTGCACGTGCACGCCATCGGTGACCGCGCGGTGCGCGAGTCGCTCAACGGCTTCGCCCAGGCGCGCAAGGACCGGCAGAGCGGCATCGCCCACTCGATCACCCACCTGCAGCTGGTCAACCCGAGCGACTTCCCGCGCTTCAAGCAGCTCGGGGTGATCGCCTCGATGCAGCTGGACTGGGCCACCGCCGAGGTCTACACCCTCGACCTGGTGAAGCCCTACATCGCCGACGACGTGTACCGCTACATGTACCCGGCGAAATCGCTGCTGGACGCCGGCGCCACCATCGCCGGGGCCAGCGACTGGCCGGTGTCCACCCCGGACCCGCTGCGCGCCATGTACCAGGCGGTGACCCGCAAGGGCCCGCAGGGCGTGCTCAACCCCGAGCAGCGCATCGACCGCCAGACCATGTTCTACGCCTACACCCTGAACGCCGCCAAGGCCATGGGCCAGGGCGACAGGATCGGCAGCCTGGCGCCCGGCAAGCAGGCCGACCTGGTGGTGCTCGACCGCGACCTGTTCAGCGTGCCCGACGCCGAGCTGGCCGAGGCCAAGGTGCTGCGCACCCTGTTCGGCGGCCGCGAGGTCTACCGCGCCGACGGCCAGAACGCGCTCTGATCCGCTTTGCTCCGGTGCCGGGTCCGTAGAGGCCCGGCCTTTCCCGCCGCCCCTTCCCTTTCCGCATCCCGGCTCGCCGGCGGGAGGGGGCTGCGCGGGCTTTTTCAGCTGCCCATACAATCACAACAACGGGTAAGTCCATGAAGCACAACGCACTGATCCTCGGCGCGGCGCTCGCCTGCGCGCCCTTCTCGGCCAGCCAGGCGCTGGAACTCAACGACGAGTTCTCGCTGGCGCTGGAAACCACCCTGGCCAGCGACTACCGCACCCGCGGCATCTCGCAGACGCAGAACGACCCGGCGATCCAGGCCGGCGCCACGCTGCAGCACGCCAGCGGCCTGTACCTCGGCGTATGGAGCTCCAACGTCGACTTCGGCTACGGCCTGAAAACCCGCCAGGAGCTGGACTACTACGCCGGCTGGTACTGGCAGGCCACCGACGCGGTCAGCCTGGACCTGGGCTACATCCAGTACCGCTACCCGAAGGAAGGCCAGTTCGACCAGAGCGAGGTCTACGCCATCCTCAGCGCCTACGGCTTCGAGCTGGGCAACTACTACTCGAAGGACATCACCACCTACGCCGGCAAGGACCAGAGCCAGCTGTACAGCTACATCGGCTACGGCTTCGACCTGCCGGCCGAGTTCAAGGCCAAGCTGCGCTACGGCCGCAACGACGCCAAGGACGCCATCTACCTGGCCGGCGACGGCGGCACCCGCAGCACCTACCACGAATGGGAAGCACGCCTGGACCGCGAATTCGCCGGCATCGACTGGTCGCTGAGCTACATCGACACCGACCTGTCGCAGAGCGAGTGCTTCAACTGGCAGGGCTTCAAGGACATCTGCACCGCCACCGTGGTGGCGCGGGCGACCAAGACCTTCTAACCCACGCTGGCGCCGAGCTGTAGGAGCGAGCTCGCTCGCGAAGGGCCTCCCCCGGCGGCTTCGGCGCGCCGGGTGAACGCCGCAACCCTCTCCCGCAAGCGGGAGAGGGGGCCGTTCGGCGCGGGCGGATAGCACGGCGTCATCCTGAAACCCCGTCATCCCCCCAAGCGCCGAACACCCCGTAGGAGCGGGCCACGCCCGCGATCGCGCGCATGGCGCGCTCCTACGGTGAAATCCGTAGCCGGCCGGCGGCAATGGCGGATAACGCCGTAGGCGTTATGCGCCCTACGGGTTTCCAGAGAAACATCCGAGCGCGCCGAACGCCCCGTTCAGGAGGCCGAGCGAAACCCCCGCTCAGGAGGTCGGGCGACATGGATGTCGCGCGAGCCCCGATCTGTACAGGGACGTACTGTCGGGGCGGGCCTCCGTGGCGGGGGAATTCGTGAGGGAAGCCCGGCTTGCCGGGCCCGGATGCCGGGGCAAGCCTTTTTGGTTCCTTTTGTGGCGACTGACAAAAGGGACTCGCCGAGAGGCGAAACAAGAAACATCCGAGCACTCATAAGCGGCGCGCTACGCCCAACCACAAAGTCTCTGGGTTATTCCCCTTCGGGCCAGCGCAAGCGCTGTTCGCGATGGAGCCGCGTCCCGCGTTCGCGGGGATGACAGGGAAGGGACGGGTGCAGGGCGAACAACCGCTCACGGTTATCCGCCGACAATCACAGAGACAACCGCAAGCGCCGGATCAGAACACCAGCTTGTAGCCGATGCTGAACAGCATCACCGCCAGGAACGGCCGCAGGACGCCATCCGGAATCCGCCCGGACAGGTGGCTGCCCAGGTAGATGCCCGGCAGCGACCCGCACAGCAGGTAGCCCAGCAGGTGCCAGTCCATGTTGCCCATGCTGGCGTGGCCCAGGCCCGCGACCAGGGTCAGCGGCACCGCGTGGGCGATCTCGGTGCCCACCAGGCGGCGGGTGGCGAGGAAGGGATAGAGCACGAACAGCGCCACGGTGCCCAGCGCGCCGGCGCCGATCGAGGTCAGCGCGACCATGCCGCCGAGCGCCACGCCGGTCAGCACGGTGAACAGGTTCAGGCTGGTGCCGCCCAGGTGGTAGTGGTCGCCGGCGTGGCGATGGGCGAAGGCCAGCAGCTTCTGCTTGAACAGAATGGCCAGGGCGGTCAGCAGCAGGACCACGCCCAGCGCGTGCTTGATCACCGCGTTCAACGCCGCCGTGTCGGCCCCCAGCTGGTGCAGGAACAGCAGGGTCAGGCCGGCCGCCGGCACGCTGCCGAGGGTCAGCCAGCCGGTGATGCGCCAGTCCACGTTCTTGTGCCGGGTGTGCACCAGCACGCCGCCGGACTTGGTGATGGCCGCGTAGAGCAGGTCGGTGCCCACCGCCGCCGCCGGGTTGATGCCGAACCACAGCAGGATCGGCGTCATCAGCGAACCGCCACCGACGCCCGTCATGCCTACGATGAATCCGACCAGCAAGCCTGCGACAACGAAACCAAGGACGCCGAAATCCATCAATTCTTCCTGAAAGCCATGTGTGGCCCGCGAAAACCGGCGGGCAGGATAGCGGCTTTCCTTATAAGTGCTTAGATCGTTATTGACTTAATTTATAACCAAATCTTAAGACGCCTCCCATGAAAAAGGGGCCCGCAGGCCCCTTCTTCCGTCACACACCGGTCATTTGCTGTCCGGCTTGCTGTCCACCACGCCCGTGGTGTTGTTCAGCAGGCTCTTGGTGGCGATCTGCAGGAACGACTCCAGGCGCTGCTTCAGCTGGGCCTCGTCGGGCGCGTTCTGCACGCGATCGGCCTTCGGGCTGGCGCCGACCTGGTAGTCGTACACGCGGATGTCGCCATCCTTGGGCTTGATCAGGATGCGGTTGCCGGAAAGGATGGCCACCACCTGCTCGCTGCCCGAGGGCTTGATCACGCCGAAGCCCTTGTCGCCTTCCGGCAGGTTCAGCAGGTCGCGACCCCAGCACTGGTGACGCACCTCGCCACCCACGCGGCCCATGATGGTCGGCACGATGTCGATCTGGGTGCCGACGGTGGCGCGGCTGCTGCCGAACTTCTCCTGGATGCCCGGGGCGATGATCAGGAAGGGCACGTTGAAGCGGAACAGGTCCATCTCGGTGAGCTGCTCCGGCGCGCCGAAGCCATGGTCGCCGACCACCACGAACAGGGTGTCCTTGTAGTACGGCGACTTCTTCGCCTTCTCGAAGAACTGCCCCAGCGCCCAGTCGGAGTAGCGCATGGCGGTCAGGTGCTCGTCGAGGCTGCCGTTGCCGGTCACGCGCTCCACCGGCAGGTCCTTCGGCAGCGCGTAGGGCACGTGGTTGGAGAGGGTCTGCAGCAGGGCGTAGAACGGCTTGCCGCTGGCGGCGAGCTTGTCCAGTTCCTCGTTGCCGCGGGAGAACATGTCCTGGTCGGACACGCCCCAGGTCGGGTCGGAGAACACCGGGTTCACGAAGTCGTTGCGCCCGATGAAGGTGGTCATGCCCTGGTTGGCGAAGAAGCCCGACTGGTTGTCCCAGGCGAAGTCGCCGTTATAGACGTAGACGTCCTCGAACTGGCGGGCGCTGAGCAGCTGCGGCAGGCCGGAGAACTTGTGGCCGCCCTCCGGCGTCTGCATCAGGTATTCGAAGCCCGGCAGGTTGGGGAAGCAGGCCATGGTGGCGAACATGCCCTGGTGGGTATGGGTGCCGTTGGAGAAGAACTGGGTGAACAGCAGGCCTTCCTTCGACAGCTTGTCGAAGTTCGGGGTGATGTTGCCCGGCGCGCCGAGGGCGCCGACGAAGTGGCCGGCGAAGCTCTCCATGAGGATCACCACGACGTTCTTCACGCCCGGCAGGGTGCCGCTGGCCGGCGGGGTATAGTCGCGGCGCACCGCCGCGTCGTCGGTGTCGACCAGCTTCTCGTCGGGCAACAGCAGCATCTGCCGCACGGTGTCGCGGGCCTGGTCGTCCGGCAGGGACGCCTTCCAGATGTTCGCGCGGTCCTCGCCGAAGCGGTCCTCGGCGGCCTTGAGCAGGGTCATCGAGCCGTTCAGGCCCAGGTGGTTGGCGAACATCGAATCGGTGGTGAAGGCGTCGCCCCAGCGCAGCGGCGGGCCCTGGCGCAGGGTGCCGCGATAGGCCACGCCGAGCACCACGACCACCACCAGCAGCGCGGCGACGCGCAGGTACCAGACCGCCCCCGAGGCGCCGGTGGCGCTCGGCCGGGTGGCGCGGTCGACGCCGCGGAACAGCATGAACAGCAGCCAGGTGGCCACGGCCCAGGCCAGCAGGTAGCGGACCACCGGGTAGCCGTACCAGATCATGCTCATGACCGTCTTCGGGTCTTCGGACATGTACTGGAACACCAGGCTGTTCAGGCGCTGGTGGAACTCACGGTAGAAGTCCAGTTCGAGCACGCCGAGGAACAGCGTGAGGCTGGCCAGGGCGGTCAGCCAGACGCGCCAGAGCATGCGCCAGCGCATCGCGGTGACGCTGACCAGGGCGAAGATCAGCGGCACGAGGATCAGCGTCACCGCGCGGATGTCGAAGCGCATCCCGGTGCCGAAGGCCTCGATGAAGGTGCTCGCCGGGGTGTCGCCGATCAGCTCGCGGTTATAGATCAGCAACGCCAGGCGCAGCAGGGAGAACATCAGCATCAGCGCCAGGCCGCTGAGCAGGATGAACCCCAGGTGGCTGGACACAGTCGCGCGCGCCAGGTTGGCGCCGCGCTGGCGGGAATTCAGGACTTCCGATTGGCCCATGGTCAGGTTCCGTGTACTTAGAAACGTTCGGGTTGAGCGCCCTCCCCTGCATGCACTCGGGAAAGGGGCGCGGGCCGCCTCGCCGGGAAACGGGCAGGACGGCCGGCGGCGCATTCTAGTCGGGCCGGCTTAGCCGGAGCTTAATGAACGAAGGCGCCGAATCGGCGGATTATGCCCAAAGCCGGTGAAAAAAGAGTCATGGCCGCCGCGCGATCGCGCGGCGGCGCGCCCGGCTCAGTCGTTGTGCGGCTTGCCGATCGCCTGCAGCACGTACTGCGGCAGGGCGAAGGCGCCCTGGTGGATCTCCGGGTTGTAGTAGCGGGTGCCCACGCCGCTGGCGGCGAAGCGCTGGCGCAGGGTCTCCAGCGGCACGCGGCGCAGCGCCGGGTCGGTGGCGCCCCAGGCGAAGGTCATGCTGCCGCCGATGTAGGTGGGCACGGCCGCCTGGTAGAAGTGCCAGTCGGCGAACAGGCCGTTCATCCGCCCGGCGGTGTTGCGCACGGTGTCCAGCTGCATGAACGGGGTGCCGTTCTGGGTCACCAGCACGCCGCCCGGATTCAGGCAGCGGTGGCAGGCCTGGTAGAAGTTCTCGGAGAACAGCACCTCGCCCGGCCCGATCGGGTCGGTGGAGTCGGAGATGATCACGTCGAAGCGGCGCTCGGTGGTGGCGACGAAACGCATGCCGTCGTCGATCACCAGGTCCAGGCGCGGGTCGTCGAAGGCGCCGTTGGAATGGCGCGGCAGGAACTGCTTGCACATGTCGACCACGGTGCCGTCGATCTCGACCATGGTGATGTGCTCGACGCTGGCGTGCTTGCTCACTTCGCGCAGCATGCCGCCGTCGCCGCCGCCGATGATCAGCACGCGCTTGGCCGCGCCGTGGGCGAGGATCGGCACGTGGGTGAGCATCTCGTGGTAGATGAACTCATCCGCCTCGGTGGTCTGGATCACCCCGTCCAGGGCCATCACCCGGCCCATGCGGGCGTTCTCGAAGATCACCAGGTGCTGGTGCTCGGTGCGCACCTCGTGGAGCATCTGGTCGACGCTGAAACGCTGGCCGTAGCCTTCGTAGAGGGTTTCCTGGTAATCGCGCATGGGCGGTCTCCCGGATCAACGGTGAATGAGGCGGGCCGAGGGCCGGCCGTGAAAGGCGCGCATTCTACCGGGCGGGGCATGACAGGTGGAACCCGCGCGGTTTGCCGATGCAGTTTGAAAGTCAGCGGCGGGAGGACAGGCGCGATGCGCCGGGTTATCGTCGGCCCCATGAACCGACCGAACGCTCCCCTCGTCCTGCACCTGCCCTACCAGCCGCCCTGGAACTGGCGGCAGTTCCACGAGCATTTCGCCCTGCGCCGCCTGGCCGGCGTCGAGGTGCTGGGCGACGATCACTACCGCCGCAGCCTGCGCCTGGACGGCGCGCCGGGGTGGATGGAAATCCGCCCGCTGGCCACCGAGGCCGCCCTGCGCGTGGAGCTGCACCTCGACGGCGCGCCCCCGGACGCCGCGCCGCTGGCCGCCAAGGTGCGCAAGATGTTCGACCTCGACAGCGACCCGCTGGCGATGGCCGCGCACCTGGGCGCCGACCCGCTGCTGCGGCCGCTGGTCGAGGCCTGGCCAGGGCTGCGCCTGCCCTGCGCGTTCGACCCGTTCGAGCAGGCGGTGCGCGCCATCGTCGGCCAGCAGGTCACGGTGAAGGCGGCGGTGACCATCGTCGGGCGCCTGGTGCAGCGCCTCGGCGAGCCGCTGGGCAACGCCATCGAGGCCGGCCCGCAGTACCTCTTCCCGACCCCACGGGCGCTGGCCGAGGCCGACCTGGCGGGCATCGGCATGCCCGGCAAGCGCGTCGCCACCCTGCAGCGCTTCGCCGCCGCGGTGGCCGAGGGCGCCCTGCAGCTGCACGTGGAGGATGGCGCCGAGGCCCTGGTGAAGCGCCTCTGCGAACTCCCCGGGATCGGTCCCTGGACCGCCGAATACGTGGCCCTGCGCGCCTTCGGCGAGGCCGACGCCTTCCCCGCCGCCGACCTGGGCCTGCTCAAGTCGCCGGTATGGGGCGAGGCCGGCATCGCCGCCCGCGACCTGCAGCGCCGCGCCGAGGCCTGGCGCCCCTGGCGCGCCTACGCCGCCGTCTATCTCTGGCAAGCCTATTCGCAAGGCAGCCGCATCGGAGGATGAACAGCATGTTCTACCGCTACTACGACAGCCCGCTGTGCCGCCTGCTGCTGGCCGGCGACGAGGAAGGCCTGCGCATGCTCTACATGACGCCCTTCGAAGGCCACGAACCCGGCCCGGACTGGCGCGAGGCCAGCAGCCAGCTGGATGAGGCGATGCGCCAGCTCGACGAATACTTCGCCGGCCGCCGCCAGCGCTTCGAGGTACGCCTGGCGCCGCGCGGCACCGAATTCCAGCGCGCGGTGTGGAAGGCCCTGTGCGACATCCCCTTCGGCCAGACCACCTGGTACGCCGACCTGGCCGAACGCATCGGCCGGCCCAGGGCGGTGCGCGCGGTGGGCGCGGCCAACGGCGCCAACCCGATCAGCATCATCATTCCGTGCCATCGGGTGATCGGCCGCGACGGCAGCCTGACCGGCTACGGCGGCGGCCTGCCGCGCAAGGAAGCGCTGCTGCGCCTGGAAGGCGCGCTGGAAAACGCCTAGAAGTCGAAGGCAGTCTGAGCGGCCTGCGGGTCTTCGAAACCTTCCAGCGCGAGCATGCGCCTCTTCGAGGCGCTACCGCCCGGCGCCGAGAAGCCGCCGGTCCTGCCGCCACTGGCGAGCACCCGGTGGCACGGAATGATCAGCGGAATCGGGTTGCTGCCCATCGCCTGTCCCACGGCGCGGGACAAGCCGACATCGCCCAGACGCCGGGCGATCTCGCCATAGGTCGTGGTCTCCCCGCGCCCCAACCGAAGGATGTCGTCGTATACGCGGCGGTGAAAATCGCTGACCGCCGACAGGTCCAGCGGCACGCTGTCGAAGGACACCGCCTCGCCCCGCGCATAACCCAGGATCAGTCGGCGTGCCTCGTCGATGAACGCCGGCCAGTGCGCGGTTTCGCTCCCGAGCCGGTCGAAGCGTTCGCGCACACTGTGCACGGAGTCCCCCGGCAGATAGGTACGCGTAACCCCCTGCGAGCTCCAGGCGAGCCCGAACCAGCCGAGGTCGGTTTCGATCAGGCAGTAATGCATCGAACGAGTCTCCATCCCTGCGCCTTATCCCGCAACCCTTTCCGCCTTCAGCACGACCTCGCACCAGCGCCGCAACTCATCGCCGATGACGCTGACCGCATCGCCGCGGCGCTCGAAGGCCCACCAGAGCTGCGCACCTTGCCACTGGCTGGCCATCATCCGGCCGAGCATCGCCTGCCTGTGCGGGTCATCGCTCAATCGCCGCCCCAACGCCACGGCCATTGTGGCCCTCCATTGCGCGCCGCGTTCGCGAAGCAGCGGATCACGCATGTCCTCGCGAAGGATCAACAGTCCCTCGGCGAAATCGAACTCGCCCTCGCCCACCGGGGACAGTGCCACCAGCATCCGAACCGCGCCTTCCGGGCTCAACGCTGCGCTTGCATCGAGACGCGCGGTCTGTTCGTCCAACTGGTTCCAGGCGCGCCACAGAACGGCATGGAGAAAATCAGCCTTGGTCGCATACCGCTGCACCAGCGTCGCGGCGGACAGTCCGACCTCACGGCCCACGGCTGCAAAGGTCACCGCTTTCGGCCCTTCGCGCACCATCAGCGCCATGGCGGCGTCGAGTATCGCTTCGTCGCCCACCGTCTTGGTTCGAGCCATGCCACCCTCTTTTATAAATGAACATTCATTTATATATTGGCGCAAAGCTTATCCAAGGAGACTCACCATGGCCAGGATTCTCGGCTACATCGCCTCCAGCCTCGACGGCTTCATCGCTACGCCGGACCATGGACTGGACTGGCTGTTCAAGCATGACCGGCTAAAGCTGGGCGAACATGACTACAGCCTGTTCCTCCAGCGCATTCGCACGGTGGTCATGGGGCGCGCGACCTACGACTTCCTCGCGGCCGATCCCTCTCCCTGGCCCTATGCTGCCCAGCGCGTGCGGGTGGTGACCTCTCGCCCCATCGACGACCCGAAGGGGCCGCTGGAAACCCGTGGCGACGTCGACGCGCTGATCGCGGAACTGCGCGCGCTGGACGACGGCGATGTGTGGATGCTCGGCGGCGGCCAGTTGCAGATGGCCTTCATGGAGCGCGGCGCGCTGGATGAGCTGGAGATCTACGTGATGCCGGAAATCATCGGCGGCGGCTTTCCCCTGTTCCCCGCTGTCGGCCTGCAGGTGTCGCCGACGCTACTGTCGGCGAAGGTCATCGAACCAGGCTGCGTGAGGATGCATTACCGGTTCGAATGACGGATTGGGTCTGCAGGATCGCGGACGAAGTCCACTCCTGCAGCACGGAAACAATACGCTGGCGTACGCGTCCCAACCCGTCATCCCCGCGAACGCGGGGACCCAGTGACGCTGAACGTAGGAGCGGACTCCGTCCGCGATAGCACCCACAGGCCGCGCGGGATCATCGCGGGCCCGGCGCTAGACGCGCACATTGCCCTTCGGCCCGGCGATCGCCCAGATCACCAGCCCGAGCAACGGCAGGATGACGATCACCAGCACCCAGATGATCTTGATCGGAACATCCGCGCTGCTCTTGAGCACGCTGATGATCGCCCAGATGTCGAGGGCGAAGATGACCAGGCCGATCAGCCCGCTGAAGGTCGAACCCATGGCGCCGCTCCCTTGCTGGAGGTGTGTCCTCCAGCATAGACGGCGCCGGCCTCAGCAGCGCGCCGGGTCGATCAGGGCGAAGCTGCCCAGGGTCTCGTGGCCTTCCAGCGCGCCGCCCTCGCGGGCCAGGCCGGTGGTCGCCAGGCCCGCGTCGCGGGCGGCGTCCAGTTCCTGCACCACGTCGGAGAGGAACAGCACCTGCTCCGCCGGCAGGCCGATGGCCTGGACGATCCGCGCGTAGGACGCGGCCTCGCGCTTGGGGCCGCTGGTGGTGTCGAAGTAGCCGGAGAACAGCGGGCTCAGGTCGCCGGCCTCGGAGCAGCCGAAGATCAGCTTCTGCGCCTGGATCGAGCCGGAGGAGTAGACGTACAGCGCGTAGCCCTCGGCCTTCCAGCGGCGCAGCGCCTCCACCGCGTCCGGGTAGACGTGGCCCTTGAGCTGCCCGGCGCGGTAGCCCTGCTCCCAGACCATGCCCTGCAGCGCCTTCAGCGGCGTGGCCTTGCGGTCCTCGGCGAGCCACTGCAGGAGGATGGCGATGCAGCGCTCGACGTCGGCGCCGGTTTCACCGCTCTCGGCGCGCACCGCATCCAGCTGCGCGGCCACTTCCGGCTCGCCGGCGTGTTCGCGGACGAACGCCGGCAGGTGCGCGGCGGCATACGGGAAGAGCACGTCGAAGACGAAGCTGACGGCGCTGGTGGTGCCTTCGATGTCGGTGAGGATGGCTTTGATCGGCATGGGGGACTCCAGAAGCCCGCTTGTACCGCGGACAGCAAGGTGTG
>NZ_JARJLT010000073.1 GCF_029335315.1 Pseudomonas citronellolis | reverse complement strand
CGCTCGCGGGTGGCCTCGTCCCTCGGCTCCAACCGCGAGGCGGGCCGGCCGGCTACCACAGGAATTCCCCGCGCTCGTAGGGCACCACCGTGACGCGCGTGCTCTCGTAGTCCTGCCCTGGGGTGCTGGGTGGCGGTGTCGCGTTGTAGGGCTGCTGCGGGGGCTGCTGCGCCGTGCGCTGGTCGAGGCCGGCGTTACGGTCCGGCAAGGTCGGGTCGAAGTAGCCGTCGCGGGCCACCGCCAGGCAGAAGTCGAAGCCGGCGACCACCTTCGTACCTTGCTGCGTGTAGCACTGGCAGGACTGGCCGTTCTTCACCGTGTCGGGCGGCCGACGGGCGACCAGGCGTGCGTCGCTGGTGGACAGGCAGTACAGGCGCGGGTGACTGACCGGCGTGGTCAGTTGGTCGTAGACCGGCGCGGAGGACGGGACGTTGGGGATGCGCGGCACGCGCTTGGCCAGGTACTGCGCCGGAGTGGTGGGCCGTGGCTCGGCGTCGCCGCCCGCGGGCGCGATCAGGCCGCCGACCGTGGCCTTGACCTGCTCGACCACGCTCTTGTCGGCCGGCGCCGTCGCCACTGCCGGAGTCTGGTCGCGGCCTTCGGCGTAGCGCTCGTAGGCGCGGTAGACCATGAAGCCGGCGCCGAGGATCACCGCCACCGCGAGGATCATTTTCTTCGGCGGCTTGAAGGCGAAGTGGTGCTTGGCCTGGGTGCTGGTGTACACGCCGAAGTATTTCTTATCCAGCTTGATGACGGTCTTGTCGGCGTCCTTGAAGCTGGTCTTCTTCTCCACGGCCTCGATGACCGCTTCGGACTCGAAGCGCAGCAGCTGCTGGCTCTTGAATACGCGCCAGTAGTGGACGTGGCCATTGCACAGGCGGCGCAGGTGCACATCGATGTAGCGCGGGTCCTGCGTCACCAGGTGCACTTCGTGGCCGTGGTGACGCATGGTCTCGAAGCGGCTGACGTGCTCCGGCGGCTTCTGCCGGGGATCGCGCACGCCGAACCAACCCTGCGCCTCGTCCACCACGATGATCGCGTCCTGGGGGAGTTCGAACCACTTGTACGGGTCCTCGAATTCGAACCAGGCGGCTTGGAGCTTCTCCGGCTTGAGCCCGGTGACGTTGTGGTAGTAGACGACGCGGCCTTCGCCCCTGGCCTTGGCATCCACCTCGCGAATGGTATTGAGCGTCTTGCCGTGGCCGGGCTTGCCGGTGCGGATGTAGAGCATGGCAAGTCCCCCTTAGGCGTCGATGTAGTCGCGGCCCGGCGGGTTCCAGACCTGGCGGCGTTTGCGATCGTTGATCTTGTTGAGCCCGGCCAGGACGGCGCGGGTGATCACGGCGGAGAGGACGATGCTGATGGCCACGTCGACCTTGGCCAGGCCGAGGACCTGTTGAATGGCGAGCCCGGCCTGGCCCATCTGGCTGGTGATGTAGCTGCGCACGGATTCGATCAGCAGGTTGATGCCGACATAAGTGACGAAGCCGAAGCCGATGGCGCGCAGGACGCTTTTCACCAGCGGGCCGAAGATCATCACCAGCATCTGAGCAATGAACAGGAACTGCATCATTCACCTCCGAAGGAGCGGCCGACGTAGACCGCGAAGAAGATCGTCGCGGCGATGACGATCAGGTAGGACAGGTCGGTGGCGAGCTGGCACAGGGGCGCGTAGGTGAAGGCGAAGGTGCGTCCACCACCGGTTCTGAGGGAGAAGGTCTTGTCCGCCGGACAGGCGGAGGGAAGGAAGCGGCGGCCGGTGCCTTCACTGAGAAAGCCGGCGACGTTGATTTCTTCGTCCTTGGTCAGTTCGAAGTCTTCGCCTTCGACGGTCTTGGCGATGTCGTCCTGATGCTTATCGAAGTCGTTGAGCACTTCGATCTGGCAGCGCAATTCCTTCTGTTGGCGCAGGACCGCGCACTGGATGGCGTCGCCGCTGCAGTTCAGCTCGGCGTCGCAGTCTTCGCCTTGAACGCTGTTATCCGAGGGCTCGTCGCCCTCCTCATCACTACCGCCTCCGCCACCTCCACTGCTTTCACCGCCTCCACTGCCTTCGCCGTTGCCACTGCCTTCGCTGTTACCGGCGCCTGGATCCTTAACGCAGGTGGTGCCGGACCACATCCAGCCGCTGGGGCAGCCGGGGTCGTTGGGATCAGAGGGCGGGACGCTGGGATCACCCGGATCGGTGCCCGGATTGAGAGGGTCGCCCGACGTAGCGAACTGGTAGGAATCGGCGCTGCAGCTCTCGCCCAGGCCTTTGAGAATGTAGTTGCAGAAGCCTTCGGTGGTGGAGCCTGGCAGCCGGTAACAGCTGCTCGCTCGGCCACCTTCACCGTAGCGGCAGGACTGGTAGCAAGCCGTTATCTCCGAAGCCGGAGGGCCGCCAATGTAGAAGCGCCCACCACTTTCGATCACCGGAGCGGTAGGGCCACGGGCCGGGAACAATTCACCGAGGGTCGGTGCGCAGTCTTTCGGCGGCTCCGGCGCCTGGCACTGGCCCGTTACATGATCGTATTCGGTGCCCGTTGGGCAGCTATCTCCCCAACGATAAACCGACATTCCTGAAGCGCAGGAACCTTCGCAGGTCCAGGCACAGTCCACACGCTTCGGGTCCACAAACGCCCAGGACAACGGCCCTTTGATACCGGTGCCCGCGGCATAGGCCAGTTGGCAACTCTGCGCGGGGTTCGGGGCCCTGTAGGTCACCCCGTCCCCTGCCGCCCAGTAGATATCCTCGGCCATCGCCACAACCGGGAGGCAGCAGAACAGCGCGATGAGGCGAATGAGCCAACGAGTCATGGTTACACCCGCCCGAAGAAGACCATGGCCAAGGCCAGGGTCGTGACGCCGAGGACGAACCATTCGAGGGTCATGGTCGGTCTCCTGAAAGAAGAACCCCGCCGGAGCGGGGTTCGGTGCTTCGGCTGTTGAGGCCGGGAGGGTCAGAGGGCGCGGCGGATGTACTTGAACGCCGCGGCGGCGACGAGGACGGCGAACACCGCCCAGCCGACGGTGTTGGTGTCTTCGCCGGCGGTGGCCAGCGCGCCGGTCGCTTCGGCCGGTACGGCGGCGTAGGCGGTGGCGAGCAGGGTGGAGCCGAGGGCGGCGGTGCCGGCGACGGCTTGGCCGATGCGGCGGTGGGTGTTGTGGTTCATGGAAGTTACCTCGCTACTTGAGCAGTCGTTTCAGGACCAGGAAGCCGAAGGCCAGGGCGAACAGGGTGATGACTTCGCCCTGAAGCTCGGCGACTTGGTCCCAGGTGAGTGCGGAGCCGACTTCGGTCCGCATTTCCTCGCTGGTCAGGCTATGGAGCGTTCCGGCGCAGGCGGCGGTGCCGTCCGGGCGGAGCGTCCAGGCGCCGTCGCAGGCAAGGAAATTCATGGGCGCACCGAGCCGTTAGGACTTGGCCGGGGGTTCCGGCTTG
>NZ_JARJLT010000072.1 GCF_029335315.1 Pseudomonas citronellolis | reverse complement strand
GTTGGTTGATCCTTTCGTCTCAACCGAGGCGCGCATTCTACGCCAACCTCTTGTTCCGTCAAGCGTTATTTTCAGAATTTTGCATTCCTACTCAACCGCTTGCGCTTCAGCGAAGGCGAACCTTCTCATCAGCGGGAGGCGCATTCTACAGCAACCAGAGCCACTGTCAAGCACCTCGGCGATCTTCTTTTCAACTCACTGCCGAAGCACAAACTGAAAAGCGGCAAGTGAACCACCTGCCTGACCACCACCCCAACTCCGAACCTAATTAAGTGCTTGATTTTCAAGCTCTTTCAGCGCTTCGTCGCTGGGAGTGGTGCGCATTATAGGGAGATAAAAATCCCCGTCAACGACTTTCTGAAACTTTTATTGCAGCCCGTCAGCGAACCATCACCAGCCGCAAGCCGAAGAACAGATAGCAAGCCCCGGCAAAAGCATCCAGCCAGCGCCGGCACCGGGCATACACCGCAGCGGCGCCGGCCATGGTCACTGCAGCGCCTATCAGCAAACCAGGGGAAGGCGCCGAAGGAATGACGGCAGCGAAGATAGAGGCAACGAACAGCGCCGTCTTGGGATTGGTCAGATTGGAAAGCAACCCGAGCCGATATGCCGACAGCACAGTCGGCCGAGCAGCAACCACACTCCCCTGCCCCTCCACCGCCGAACGACTACGCCACAACAGACGCGCCCCCAGATAGATGAGGTAGCAACCACCAGCCACTTTCAACGCCATATAGAGGAAGGGCGCAACGACGAACAACGACCGGACCCCCAAGCCACCCGCCAAAGCCCAAACGACCGTACCGCTGGCGACACCCGAAGCAGTCACAACCCCACGACGCCAAGAATGCCACGCAGCGGTCTGCGCCACCGCGAAGAAATTCGGACCAGGAGTGACGACAGCCACGAGCCATAGCAACGCCAGCGAGATCATAGGTACTCCAGCGAAGCGAAAGGACCCAAGCAGCATATATAGAATGCAGACACCCAGGCGGCCTCGAGCATCGAATCGCGACTACAAATGCCAGGACCAGAACAGGCGTACGCCTAAAGAAGGGACAAAGAAGACGGGAAGGAGCTCATGCCCCAGGAAAAAGCGCAAATGAAAAAGGCCGGTCTGAACCGGCCTTTTCGAATTTGGTCGGGACGGAGTGATTCAAACACTCTACCCCTTGCACCCCATGCGCTTATTTAATGGATTTACATGGACGCTAGCGGACACTGACGGATCGCCTACACCCTAGTAAATACGGGGCATACAGGCTAAATTAGCATCCATCACGATCCATGAGCATCCACCAGCAGCCAAGCGATTCGGTGGGGCAAAAGTGGGGCAAAATTCCAAGACACCCGAATTGGGCAAGGGGTAGAAGGTGGCAAAACTGACGGCGAAGCAACTGGAAGCACTCACCTCGGCCGACGACGGCAAGACACTGCGCGAAGACGGCGGGCTGGTCGCCAAGGTTCGTGCCGGAGTACGAGGCATCACTGTCCTGTTTCGCTACGAGTTCAAACTGGATGGGGCAAAACGCGATCATCGCCTGGGCAGTTGGCCAAAGAAGTCGCTGGCGCAGATTCGTGCCCAGCGCGACGAAGTGAAAGCCACAGTGACAAAGGGGGTCGATCCCACTGCTGCCCGCAAGGCCGCCAAAATCGAGGCCCAGGCCGCCATCGCCGCAACCATTGCCGAAGCCGAGCGCCAGGCAGCTGAGAACAAGACAGTCGCCGATCTCTTCGAAGAATGGATGCGCGACGGTGTATCCCGTCAGGACGGCAATGCCGAGCTGCGCCGCAGCTTCACCAAGGATGTACTACCGCTCATTGGCAAGAAACCGCTGCGCACCCTTAGCGAGAAAGACCTGCTCAACGTCCTGCGCCATGTCAAAGCCCGCGGACTGAACCGCACCGTGGTAATCCGCAGTAAGGACATCGGCCAAATGCTGCGCTGGGGAGAGAAACGTAAGCCGTGGCGCACTCTCATGTCAGACGGCAACCCAGCCGACCTGGTAGAGGTCAACAAACTGCTCGACCACGACTACGAGGAGCAACGCGATCGCCTGCTCTCACCTGACGAAATTCGCGAGCTGCACGACATCTTTGCTCGCCTGGAGCGCGACTACGACGCCCTGCCCGCCGGCCAGAAATATTCCGGCATCCGCCCGGTCAATTCACGCGTGCAATGTGCCGCCTGGATCTGCCTGAGCACCCTCTGCCGTATCGGCGAGTTGCTCAAATCCGAATGGCGCCATGTGGATCTGGACAAAGGTACCTGGTTCATCCCGGCCGAAGCCACCAAGGGACACAAGGGCAAACGCCAGGATCACCATGTATTCCTGTCGCCATTCGCGCTGAACCAGTTCAAGCGCCTGAAAGAAGAAACTGGCCATACCTCGTTCTGCTTCCCGAGTAAGGACGAGAACAACTATGTCGACACCAAGACGGTCAGCAAGCTGATCGGCGACCGGCAATGCCGCTTCAAGAACCGCAGCAAGCCCCTGACAGGTCGCCACCATGACGACTCACTGGTGCTGAGCAAGGGCACCAAGGGCGAATGGACACCGCATGACTTGCGCCGCACCGGTGCGACCATGATGCAGGAACTGGGGGTCGCACTAGAGATCATTGACCGCTGCCAAAACCATCTGTTGGGTGGTTCCAAAGTGCGCCGACATTATTTGCATCACGACTATGCGAAGGAGAAAGCCGAGGCATGGTGGCTTCTCGGAGCTAAGCTGGAAAAAATCTTAGTAACACCAGCAGCTGACTAATCGCCTCAGGCATGTCAGTGCGCACGGCAGCGTAAAGATTCGCCTGTATCCATCTTAAGTCGGTGCCCACTCAGCCCGGTACAGATCATCGCGCCCTAGAAAGTCGATCATGATGAAGATCCCGGCCTAAGTGCTTTCCAACGGTTGCCTTCTCGCCGCTAGCTAGTACTGTCCGGGGCAGCAGCGTCAGGTTTTATTGCCTTGGGCTCTTTTGATTTCGGAGGGTCCATGGGGAATCGCCGGAGGTGCACACCCGCCGCGTCCGCCGAGGGTTGTAGAGCGGGAAGTGCATCGGTCTTGTCCAAGCGGGCATCGAACAAGCACGCCATGGAGAAGTCTGTCTCGTGGTTGATGTAACGCTTCGCTTGCTGGATACCCTCCAAGCCCCAATCACGATTCCAATTGTCACTCTTTTCGGGTTTGAGCACTTTGAGTTCCAGAGTGCTCTTGACCATTTTTCCTGCAGTCGCACGAGATATCTGGATGTCCACGCGCCCGCCTGAATTGGGGACCTCTTCCTGAACAATCACGTTGACCTGTTTATACCAAGCCTTCAAATGGGTCAGAAGTGTAGTTTGAACATGGAGTTCTGGCATATGGGACAGCTTTGGCTTATTCCCGTCTGTCTTCCACATCAATCGCGCAGTACAGGCTCTCGGAGTGCTCGTATGGTCGTCGTGGTAAATTTTTAGCTGCTCATCCACCGACTCTAGGCTCACAACATTATCCACACTGCTGACATTGACGGTTAACGGGTTGTCGTACCACTCTCCAATCTGAACGCCGGCGTGATGGACGAGTAATTTCTGCTTGGTCATCAGCATGATGACGAAAGTTTGGTCGGCGTTCATACTGTTGAGCACGAAGTCCATGATCTCGTCGCTACTTGTGAGCGCCACAGGCACGCGAAAGGACGAGCGCAAGTTTTCGTTACAGACGACAACTCCGCTTTCGACAGAAAGCGTGTTGATGTGCGCGCGCTTAAGATCACTTACCTTGATCTCTGTTATTCCCGGAGCTACGTCCGGCGCTTGAGTGTAAACAAAGAGCGCGGCCTGGTCAGGCGGAATCGAGTTAATCCTATAGCTGCTGGATGCGAACCAGCGCTGGTAATAATCTACACAATGCTGCGTAAAGCGGGCAGCTTCATCTGCTCCTGAAATGCTTGGTTGAAGCTGAATGGCAGACGACAGTTCGTTATGCGAAAAAGAGTTTTCGTCGGTCATGCCACCCTCTGGCGAAGCAAGAATTGGTAGGCAGTAAGCACGTCTCGTCGATTTTTATACCGTCCGTCGGCAATCGCGCCAGCGACCTCGCGGAGTCCACGCACTGTCAGCGGGATATCGTCCGGGTTTTCTACTACCTGCAAGAGTACACCCTCGCGCTTACTTGCCCTCTGGTAGCTTAGGTCTGCGAGCAGAACGTCATCAATGGAGGCTTGAGCCAAGAGCTCCAACTGCTCGGCGAGCTCTGGCTCAGTTGTGCCCTGGGGAAATTCGTTGTCCCGTGTGACGTGTACCGCTTCTACGGTGCTAAGACACAAGTCGAGTAAGAAGCGATAAAGCAGCTCACCGGATTTTGTTGCCCGCAATGCGTGTACAACTTTCAATCCTGCAGGCGTAGGGGAAAGCTTTCCGTCGAACTGGATGCCCTGTTTATGATCTAGGGGATTGTATTCTTCGAGAGTAGCCAGACCACTCAGAACGAGCTTTCCGACGGCAATATGCGCCGCGCGGTAATACGGGCCATGAACAGTACGTTGGGCCCGCTGCCTGAGTGGTTTTATTCCGTAATACAGTGAGGATGCAAAGGACTGGAAGAGTAGGACGTGCAGACGCCCGCGGTTGAGCTCACGCATTCCGGCCGCGCGCGATGCAACAACAACCATGAGAACCCAGCGGACGAACTGCAGCCCCTCGTAATCGCTCTTTCTGGGCTTGACGGTCCCTTTCATGCGATATACCCCTTGATCTCTTCCTCGAGCAAGCTGGTCGCATCTGCTTCCCGCAGCACTGTAGGGCGAGCGGTCTCTTCCAGAAGGTTTACCAGATGGCCGGCGTTTTTCGGTCGCGGGGTGATGATCTGGTTGTCATCGCCTAAAATGCCCAGTAGGGCGGGAATCATCTTAGTGCCATTCAAATTCGACGTAGCGATGAGTCGACGTGAGGCGGTCGCGCTTACCTGAGTGAATCGACGCATAAGTGCAGCCGCTCGACGCATGAACCAGCTATCAAGGCTGGCTTCTGGTGTTTCGACCACGACGGTCATGCTCTCACCAGGAGCAATGAGATCAAGCATCGCCATTCGGAATGCAAGGTCCAGGAACTCCTTCTGCGATTCAGAGACGCTGTTGCTGCTAAGGCGCGCTTCGGGCTGCCTGAAAGTGCTCGAGGTCATTTTTACGGTGAACGTGGGAATGTTTACCTTTTTTGCACCCGTCGCGGGTTTGAAAGGCGTATTCCGCGCCATGTCGACCGCTACTTCTTCCATGAGGAAGTCTTCGGCATAGTTCGTAAATATCTGCCGAAGATTGTCCATCAATGTTGCCATCGTGATCTGCCCTTTATCGACAGCGGCTCGATAAGCTTCGACGTGACGATCACGTTCAGCGATGAGTGCCAGTAGGTTTTTGCGCTCTTGGTTGAGTCTTGAGCGCACGTCGCCGAATTTGTCTGTGGCGTCAGAAGGAATGCTTCGCCGATAATCTTCAAGCTGCTGAAGCGTAACTCTTCGTTTCGAGCTGGCTTGCTGCATTTTCTCGCCGTGATCTTTCAGCTCTACCTCAATCTGTTCACGGCGTTCGCGCGCCTGGTTAACCTCTGCATGCGCCCGCTCCAACAAATCCTCTGCGTCCCGGACGACGGATGCGGAAGTGGGACTGAGTGCCTGCTGGTCTGCCGGCAGCGGGGAGTGGCAAACGAAGCAATGGCCCTGTCGAAGACTCTTACTTATGTCATCGTGCTGCTTTTTCCCGCGAGTACCACACACGAAGCATCCTTGAGAGCTTCCCAGGCCCTGCATGAGAAAGCTCAGTTTGTCGTCGAGGCTGGGGAGACAGTGAGCTATGTAATGAGCGTCGGCTGCTATGAAATCTGCCTCTGCTTGTGTCAGGTTCGTCTCTGCGTGAGCAAGCGCATCATCGGCGTCAAAGAGGCACTGGCGGGCTTGCTGGTACTGGTCTGTCGCACGCTCGCTCTCTTCGTCAGCGAGCTCGAATACTTTTTCCGCCTCGCCAGCTAGTTCGTGTAGTTTATCGGTGCTGATGCCCGATGTTTCTGGGAGGGGCGGCAACTCCTTTTCCCGCTTCTCGAGTTGGTGCTTTCTGTTTCGATAGTCCGTGTCGACCCGCTGGATTTGTGCAAAGGCTTCGTTCAGCTCATCCTGCAGTGCGCTTTCGAAAAAGAGGATCTTGAAGAACTCGAACTGCGTGCCGGGCGACCACAAGATGGGAAGCCGATCTTCAGCAAAGAATTGCAGGTATCGAACCGTGATATGGAAATCGTACGCAGAGGCTATGCCCGCCCAATTGGCAAGCTCAGCGATGAATTCGATCTCTCCAGCAACCTTCAGCTTGGCTCCGTCCACGGTAACGGATTTCAGTGCCATGTCGCGCATCAAGCGCGTAACTGTGATAGCTCGTGTGCCAATGCGGAATGTCAGAGTGGCTGTAGCGTCTTCGCCAAGCTTGTCTGGAACTCGCAAAGAAAAGTAGTCAAACTTGCGAGGGAGTGTCAGATCACGCTTGCTGACTCTTCCCAGTTCTTGCTCAGCCTTCCTAGGGTCGGCAGGACCGATCAGCATGCGCAGAAGTAAATTGAGTAGAGTAGTCTTGCCGATGCCGTTGATGCCCGCGAGTACTGACACGCCATCTTTGAGATTTAGTTCGAGGCCCTGCCCGTCTTTGCCTGGATACAAGGGATAGTGCCGCACTACGAGGTGATCAAGCACTGGCAAAGATATGGTTCGTTTCACAGTACCTCCTTGTAGAAATAATCGCACCTTGCCCGGATCAGTCGCTATGCCGCAACCGGCCGATCGCGATCAATGCATCGGCTAAGTATGCCGCATCCTCATCTGTACCTTTCCACACGACATCGAGCAGCCGAATCAAGCGCTTCCTGTTATGCGCATATCGATCCATATCGGCTGGCGCATCAAGGAACTTTACCCCTGTGTCCTCGCACATCTGTTTGGCCGTGTGAGATCGCCGAGTGAAATCACCAGCATAAATACGCCCAATGCGACTTTGCGATACGCCATACATCGCAGCCACCTGTGATTGCGTCTGGCCTCGTCGAGAGAAGGCGCTCGCCAGCGCAGCTCCGACGTCGATGGCTGTAGCATTTCTTTTCGGCATTTAAACGCGCATTTATTGACAAATCTATGCGCATATTTATCATCACTTCAGCGCACGCGCAACAGGTTCGAAGGAGAAGAAATGCAGGCTGCATTTGAGCGCTGGACTCAAGGTCGGGTGGTGCCAACTCTGGGCACTAACGCAGGGGCACATCCTCTGCCATTCCAACAGTGGCGGAAATTCAAGGAAGCGTTCGCGCCTGAGCTTGTTGCTCGCGCGCTGGGCGAGAGCGGCCGTCCGGTAACGCGCTGCATCGATCCCTTTGGCGGGTCGGGAACAACGGCTCTCACCTGTCAGTTTTTAGGGGTTGAGCCTGTCACGATTGAGGTCAATCCCTATCTTGCCGATTTGATCGAGGCAAAGCTGACGGATCACGATCCCGTTGGACTACTTCGGGACTTTCAGCGACTGAAGATGGGGTTGCGTGATGCTCCTCGTTTTGACCTAAGCCACCTCCCCCCGACATTTGTCGAACCTGGGGTAAATGGTCGCTGGATATACTCCGATGCAGTTGCGCAACGGATTGAGGCGTATCGAGTAGGAGTCTCTGCACTCAAACTAGAGGCGCATCGACGCTTTTTCCTGGCATTGCTGGGGGGGGTTGTTGTCGATGTCAGCAATGTTCTGGTAAGCGGTAAAGGACGACGCTATCGGCAGAATTGGCTCTCACGCCAAGCAACGCCAGAGGCACTTGATAAGATGTTCATGCAGCGGGTTGAGATGGCGCTCATCGAACTCACTGCCCATGCCTTTAGGCCGGTTCGCTCCTTTACTCTGCTTCGGGGGGATTCAAGGGAAAAGCTGCGGGAGGTACCGCAAGCTGACCTCGCGGTATTTTCCCCCCCCTACCCAAACTCGTTCGACTACACAGATGTGTACAACGTCGAGTTGTGGATGCTGGGGTACCTTTCAGACACAGCTTCTAACCGAACCCTAAGGCAATCAACGCTGACTTCTCACGTTCAGATTCACCGTGAGTACGCGGCTAAACCGCCGGGATCGAAAGCACTCGATATCGTCTCCGAACGCCTTCATGACCAGGCGAGCCTGCTTTGGAATAAGAACATTCCAGCAATGGTGGATGCCTACTTCGCGGACATGCATCAAATACTGGCTGACCTGCACAACAAGATCTATGCCGGGGGCGAAGTATGGGCTGTCGTTGGAGATAGCCTGTACAACGGTACGCTGGTGCCAGTAGCAGATATCTTGAAAGAGTTGGCGTTGAGCATGGGTTACCAATGGGTACGAAGTGAGGCGTTCCGCTCCATGCGATCCTCAGCACAGCAAGGCTGGCGGGCCGAACTTAACGAGACGCTTCTCGTCCTTCGCAAGAACCCCTGAGGCTAACAATGGTAAGCGAACGGGCATTACACCTTGCCGGCGGATACCCAGTTGTGCGGCAGTAACTCAGTCAGAGTGCTGGCCTTCTGCGTCGGCAGCCGCGTGAGCACATCCTTGAGATAGGCATACGGATCATGCCCATTCATTCGCGCCGACTGGATCAGGCTCATACTAACAATGGGCTACTACTCCATTCCGACCGGCCACCCACAATCAGCCGCAATAGCTCCATTGACGGCTGCGCGGTCTGTCACGCCTTCAGACGGGGGACTAGCGACAGAGACATCCTCGGCGGCCTGGCCGGCGGTGTAGGTAGCTGCGCGCTCGGTGCTCAACTCGGTGAGTCGTTGCTACTAGTGATTCTGGTGGTGCAGTTTTCACCACTGCTCGTCGCTGTATTGCTGACGTGCTGGATCCTCAGCCTGCTGCAACGGAGCTAATTCGATTGGTACATGTTCAGGTAGAGCCGCTTGCCTGCGGCTCTACCTGAACAGATCCTTAGATGTTCTTTTTTTGCCTGTCAGGCAGAATCCACCGCCTAATTGGACTACAGCCAAGTACTGATGAAACTGCTCAACACCTACGACGATCGAGATGAAGCCGAAGCTGCTGCCGAAAAGCTCAGCGGGGAAAAGCGTCTTGCCAGCGAACGCGACGCCACCGTGGTCATCTACAACCTGTTTGGCGTACCGAGCTGGGGAAACTTTCACCGACTGGGAATGTACAACCTGGGCGAGCTGAAAGGCCTACTGGATCGCCGTGAGACCTGGCAGCCAGCCGACCAGGCACGACACGCAGAGATCCTCGCAACGCTAAAAACCGTCGCCAAGAACTACGGCATCGAAATCCCGGGGCATTGGCAGTAGCAGCGGGCGTTTATCAAGGACGCCCACCCTCAAGGACTCTACTCAAACTCGTAGGTATTCACCTTCAATACGCTGCAGTTCTCCTTCACCGACCGCTGCACTGAGTCATCAAAACCACCCGCGCTGCTGGCCTGGATATCGATGGAGATGGTCACATTCACGCCATGCTTGGCGGTGAACTGCTGAATCACCTCGTCAACCAGCGTTGCAAACTGCATCTTGGCCTTGACCGGATCTAGCTCAGCGCTGGCATAGAACTGCGTCGGCAATGCCTTGACCACTGTTGCATCGGTCGAACCAGAAGAACTGCCACCCGTACCAGCACCACCAGCAGTTCCTCCAGAGCTTCCGGCAGGAATGTCATGGATAAGCCCCCCTGCAGACGGCTGCACCGTGGATGCCGCACTGGCGGCTAGGAGTGCCTCCGCATAGTCCGACGCCGCGCTTGGTTCGATTAGCAGGCAAGAACCGTCAAGAATGACCGAAGTTGATTTGCCATACACAAAGCCCGGATAGCGGTCGCCCTCCTTGCCCTGCGCTACTGCAAAGAAGTCCTTGCTCTGCACACCTTGGTTCAGAGTGCGGGCAAACACCTGATCATCTCGCAGACGCGGCAGGTACAAGTAGCAGCAGGTTTTCTGCCACACATCCAGCGCCCCGACATCAGCTCCGCCGTCCTTCCAGAACCAGCGCTTGAGCATGTTGGACAGATGGATCGGCGCCCACTCGGTAATCAGCAGCTCGTTTTCCCGCAGAACCTTTTCAATCTCTTGGGACAAGCTCGAAGCCCCCGGATTGATGGCATAGGGTTCCCAAACGATCTCAGTCAAATTACTAGCATGCTGCACAGGCGCCAGCAGCCACTTCCAGGTTTCGCGCAGGCTACGATTCAGCGTATCACGGGCCTGATCTAGACTGGCCGAAGCATTATTGGCCATCAGATTGTCGAGCGTCAGACGGTTGTCCTTGTAGTCGCTGACAATGGACTCCCAGGCCAAAACTGAACGCGCGTGATCCTTCATGCGGCTCACGTTGTCGGCATCCGCAGCCAGGAAAATCAGGCGATTCTGCTTTTGCCGTGGCTGCTCACCTCGACTTTTAAGGATTTCCAGCGCCTTGTTCCGCGCCGCATTCGGCCCAGTTTTGCTGTAAGGCGAGTCAGGTGCCAGCACCACCAGGCGCAGCGTCCAGTCATCTGGCACATCACCACTGCCGGTAAATACGTGTACACCACCAAAACAGCCGCCCAAATTATTCAGGCGCTGACGCAGGGTCGGGAAAACATCCTCGCGGTCCTTGAAGCGTTTCTTGCGCTCCTCCATCTCACGACGCAGGTTCGGGCGAGTGTCAAACCAATAGCGACCATTGGCACTGTTCAGGTAATGCAACTTGTCACCCAAACGACGCAGTGCATCTTCATACAGCCCCAGTTGCTGCTCCGGCTGAGCACTACCAAGCAGCACGCGCTCAAGTTCGATACCGCGAACCAGCTGACTGGAGGTTGTCGGCGCACTACCGAGGAAAATCGTACGTGCAGTCCGACGGCAGGCGTGCACAGCACCCAGCCGCGCATCGTGGTTTTCGATGGCAACAGTTTCGGCACGCGGCCCGTCGATATCCCGATCCACCACCGGATCCCAGCCTGCTGGCAGGTAATAGGTGAACTCGTTACGGGTGTCGGAATCCGAAAACGGCAGGCTGCCGGCCATGATCAACGGATCGTTGTTTCCGTCTTTCCACAGGCTGTAGATGATCTTGGCCATCATCTTCAGCACGCCACGGGTGCGCTGGAAGTTGTCGAGGCTCGACCAGTCGTCATACAGCCGGTCAAACACCTCAGGATGAATCGGGTAAGCCTGCTTCAGGCGCTCGTAGTAATGGCTTTCCTGGGTTTCCGAGGGAAACTTGCCGCTATGAGCAATATAGAAATCCGCAAACTGACGGCAAACTTGCTCGGCGGCTAGCTGGTCATTGATTCGGCTGAACAGCCGGCGACGAACGATCTCGAACGCCTCCTCCGTGGCCACCGGCTTCCATAGCGCCTGAACACGTCCGAAGTAGTGCGACAGTGCTTCCAGGGCACGCACACCGCGCTGACTGCCAGCCTCTTTTTCGGACTCTGGCAATGAGGCCAACATCACGGCCGTCGGTACAGCCTTGAGCGCCTCGGTTAGCGCCTGAATAAAGGTCAGGTTGGAGTCGAAGGTTCCGCCGGCCAGCGAAATGCCCTCCTCGAACTGACGGATATAGGCCACCAACTCGTCGACCAGGATCACGCACGGCGCATATCGGCTCAGCAACGTAACCAGCACATCTTTACCCGGTGAGGTGCCAGACAAGTCGGCATCAGCTACTAGAGCATATCCCTCTTCACCGCCCAGCTGCCAAGCCAGCTCACCCCACAGCGTGCGCACTGAACAGGCGCCATGCTGCACCGGCTGGTTGGGAGACGACTTGATGCCATCCAGCACTGCTACACGCGCAGGTGCCAGCTCGTTAACACCTGCTTTGTTAAGAATCGAGCCGACGCCGGGCATCTCACTAGCCGGAACCTTGCCCTGAGCGAGGTGATAGACCGCCAGCATGGTGTGGGTCTTGCCGCCGCCGAAGGCCGTCTGCAGCTGAATGACAGGGTCGCCGCCTTTACCAGACAAGCGCTTAACCACCGAATCCAGCAAAAGACGCATACCCTCGGTAATAAAGGTGCGCTGAAAAAACAGCTTTGGATCTTGGTACTCCGCCGCCGCCGTGCCGGTGTGGACACGAGTGATATCGGCAGCGAACTCCGCCTGAACAAAAGTGCCGCTGCGCACGTCTTCATGGGGTTCGGCGATAAGGCGCCAGGGTTTCAACGACATTAGATAATCCCTTCAAAAATTAATCGAGGCCAAGCCCCAGCTGCCCGACAGATTCACTACCTGTTTTTTCAGCAGCTACGTTTTCTAGCCCAGGGTCTTTCATGAGCTGATAGCGCACAGGTTTTGAAAGCTTGCGCACACGCCCTTCGTCGACCGACTGCTTGAGCCAATCGTTGATCTGCTTCTTTGGCACATCCCACCGCTCAGCCAACTCGTCAGCGGTGACGGCTGCCTGGAGGTGCGCCATTTTGCTGAGGAAGAACTGATAAAAACTCATTTCAATAGCGACGGCATTTGGCTCGGGACTCGTTTGAGAAGCCTGATCAACCGGGCCACTGACTGAGGACGATGCTTGTGAGGGATCTTCCTCAGCGACATTCGGGCCTGCTGGCTCTGTATCGGTAACAGCAACTCCGCTATCAGTAGAAAGCAGATCGGCAGCAGCCGGATTAGAGGTGACTGGCGCACACAAACTCTGAATATCCAGATTCTCGACAGCCCCCTGCAACCAATATCCACCTTCCGATATCAGCGCCTGGTTTCCAGACTGAACATCCTGAACTCGCTTAACCCAAAGAGGCACCCATGCTTTTTTCAGGTTTTCAATCGCTCCGCTCCAGGTCCCGCCTTTCGTATCAGAACGAACCACCACCGCTGCTTGGCTCAGGCAGTAGATGTACTTGTTCCGCGCCATGGCGTTTCCGGCGTTGAAACCAGCTTCAGGATAAAACGGCGAAACCAGCACGAGATTGTTGTCCATCAATCCCTTCCGCCACTTGCTGGCCATCGCCGCCGACAGCAGGCTGTCTGCCATGATGCCGATTACAGTTCCATCCTGGTTCAAACCACCCAACATTGCAGCCTCATCGACGCCACGCGCCCCCCCGGAGACCACCGAAAAACCTGCCACCGCAATACGCTCACCCAAGGCAGTGGCGAAACCGAGATCCGCCTCATCAGCCTTGCGTGCACCGACCACACAAACACCACGCTGATTCAGCAGGCGCGCATTGCCACAACCGAACAGAACGGGAGGGGCGCTGTTACGCAGTCGCTGCTTGAGCAGCTTGGGATAGTCAGCATCCGAGCGAGTAAGCACCCATATCCCAGCGCGACTCCATTTCTCCAGGGCCAATGCCAACGCATGCCCTCGCCCAAGTAGCTGCTCGATGCGCGCCAACGAGATCTTGTCGTCTTGCCAGCCCTGCAACACTGCACGCGGCTCAGCCGTCACCAGGTCTGCAGGCGTCTTGCCTTGCTCGTTGAGCCACAGTGCGAAACGCCCCCACTCCGTCGGAGAAAGCGGTTTTGCGTCGCCAGCTGACTTCGAGAAATAAGAAGTCAGCAGCAGGATCGACTGTGTATTGGTATTTATCATGCCTTGCTTGCCGTAGATGAAATTGCCAGCGGATAGACAGGCCCGCTACCCGCACGCCTAAGCAGTGCAGCAATAACGGTCATCGTCCAGCCTGAATCGATCATGTCATCAACCAGCAGTACCGGGCCCGATGGGATACCTTCGCCTACAGCGAAAACGCCATCTAAATTCCGGCACTGGTGGAAGCGATTGTATTGCCACTTCTGTGGCTCATTCTGCCTGACCTTGCTTACGCACTCGACAAAGGGAATCCACAGAGCAGCAGCCAGCCGTCGACCGAAATCAGGAACCAGCGTTGGATGCCCCAGAGAAGGCACACAGCACAGCCAGGTAGGCTTTGGTTCAGGCTGCCAACGCGCTTGGATCATCTCTGCAATAGCAGCAACCAACGCGTCGTCAAAATGGCCTTGTTCTTTGCCGTCAGCCGCTAAATCTCCCCAGCCACCATCACGCCATTGCGACAGAACACGCCCTTCTTCCGCCTGAAGCTGAGGGGGTAGATTCGTCGGGAAGCCGTAATGTTGAAAGCCCCCCTTGGCGACCTGCTTCTTGGGTTTGATGGGAAACTCGGCATGCCGAACAAAGGTCGCGGCCTCATGCACCAGCCTGCTGCCCACAGCACCGGACACCAGCGCCTTACCGAGGCAGTTTGCGCACTTACCGCACGCCTCATGCTCGGGGTCATCAAGCGCAGAGCGTAAAAACGCCATCAGGCAGCCAGGCTCATTCAAGTAAGCCTGCACTTGCTGCCACTCCTGCTCGCGCAACAGGGTGAGCTGAGCAATTCGCTCTTCATCAAGCTCGTAAGGAACTGGTGTGCGATACCACTTGCTGCCGATCTTGATCAGCGGCGCAGGGTTTTCAACGCTGAGTAGCTTAAGGATCTTCTCGATCTGCCCATGCGCGAGATTGCTGTGCTCCTCCAAATCACGCAGCGTCAGACCATCATGACTCGCTAGCACACCCAGCAAGTGCCGAACTTGACCAGCCGGCGGGAAGGCCGAGCGCCTAAAAAAAGCATGAATCTTCTCGTCTTCCTCTCCAGACATCAGCAGACCGAGCGAATAATCGATCGCCCGCCCTGCACGACCAACCTGCTGGTAGTACGCGACGATCGAGCCAGGCGCTTGGTAGTGAATGACAAAGCCAAGATCCGGCTTGTCATAGCCCATCCCCAGCGCAGTGGTCGCCACCAACACCTTGATGTTATTCGCCAGCAACTCATCTTCCAGGTGCTGACGGTATTGGTCACTGGTATCGAATTCGGGGTGGACTACATCACTGTGATACGACGCAGCCTTGATCCCATTCGCACGCAACCAGCGAGTGACCTGCTCGCTATCACGCTGGGTGAGCGTATAAAGAATGCCAGTACCCGGCAGTGTCGGGATGGTTTGAGCGAGCCATGCCAAGCGGCTCGCTTGATCAGGCATGCGCAAATTCTGCAACGCAAGGCTCTCTCGGGTCAGCGTGCCACGCACGATATGGATATCGCCAAACTGCGCCTGAATATCCTTAACCACTCGGTCATTGGCTGTAGCAGTCGTCCCCAGCACAGGGGTATTGGCTGGGAGGAAACGCAGAATGTTGACGATGCGCCGGTAGTCCGGCCGAAAATCATGTCCCCAGTCGGAAATACAGTGCGCCTCATCAATCACCATCAGGCCGATACGGTCCGCGATTGGCTGAAGAATGGTTTCTATAAACCCTTCGTTCGACAACCGTTCCGGAGAAATCAACAAGCAATCGACCTGATCAGCAAGCACCGCCTGCCGAGCCTGCTCCCATTCATGGGTATTGGTGGAGTTGATGGTGACCGCGTTAATCCCCAGGCGGCCGGCCGCCTCGATCTGATTACGCATCAGCGCCAGCAAAGGCGAGATGATAATGGTTGGCCCCTGCCCTCGATCACGCAGAATCCGCGTACTGATAAAGTACACGGAGCTCTTGCCCCAGCCTGTGCGCTGGACAACTAGCATCTTCTTGCGCTGGTTAACCAGGGCGTCAATAGCCTCCCACTGCCCATCCCTGAATACGGCTGCCGTGCTACCAATAGCGACTTTCAGCAGCCTCTCAGCATCATCCCGTTGCATCCCTATATTCCTTTACGTCAATTCATCCCAAAGATACTGCGTCAAATATCCAATGCACTCTGGCTGCCAATGTGGCCGGCTTCCTGGCTGGCCTGTTCGATACCGAGCCAAGCGCCTTGTAGTTCGTTATAGGCACGGGCTTCTTCAGCCCAGCCTTGGCGCTCGCAAAGTGTGTAGAGACGATAAGTAAGCGCGGTGAGGCCGGCTGTCTTGTCGGGCATGCGTGCGAGCAGTTGGCCTGCGGCGGTTTCGCCTTCCTGGTTCAACGCACGAATCAGCTGGTGCAGGGCTTCCCACACTGGTATGCGATTGTCATTTTCTGGTGACCAGTCACGCGGCATTTCCGCCCACTTGAGCAAACGCAGATCGCCGCCACCACTCTCCACCACGCCGGCATCCACCAAGCCGCCAACGCTAGTACCCTTGGCGCGGGCCAAAACATCGGCATCGCCGTGCTTGCCTACTGCCCAGCCATGCTGTTCAAACCAGGCGAGGCAGAACTGGGTGTCGTGGTCAAAGTCGTCTTCGCCGATAAAGCGGTTGATCAATTGCAGGGCGCTGCGCACAGTCATCGGCGAGCCGTCGGCCTCCAGCACGGCGCTGTATTTGCTGAAGACTTCCATGCCAGGGCCAATAATGGCTTGAGAAAGGTCGACCGGGGCCACCGGCGAGTTGATGCCGCCACGGGTCATATCCAGCAGAGCATCTGGCAAGGTGGCGTTGAGCTCACGTATAAACTCGCGGCGCGAGATGGTTGGGGCGTCGTCTGCGCGCGGGCGGCAGACCAGCACAATGCTGGAGGCTAGAGCGTTGGAACCGGAGCCGATCATGCGGTTGCTCAGTTCGGTACGCATTGGCCAGGTACCACTGAGAGCAAAACCAGCCTTAAGCACAGCAGCCAGGAAGGTCTCCCAGCCGGTGCTGGAGGTACCGGCCTCACCCTTGGTTTCCGCCTGCTTAAAGGCGTAGTAGATGGTCACCGGGAAAGCCGGATGCGCTTGCTCCGCCAGGTTGTGCATGGCAGCAGTCATGCCATCGAGGAAAAAGACTTCGGCCTTGTCCTTGCTGCCATGGCGGTATGGGGTGGCTACTAGCTCTTCAGCTTTGGGCACAGCGAGGGTGGCGTAAAGGTTAGGAAAAATCGGCCGTAGCGAACGACGCAGCCAAACATAAAAGAAGTCGGAGAGATCTGCGTAGCCGATATTGTCGTAGTAAGGTGGATCGGTAGAAACTACTTTCTTGACAGAAATCTTTTGTGTCGTAGCGTCAGCTTGGAATGCATATCCAAACGCGGAGCCGCTACCTAACTCAGCAATACTTTTAGCTGTATAGCCCAAAGAGTTTTCCAAACTACCAGACTGCTCCGACAGTGGATTTACTTCCAAAAAATCCCAAGTCATAGGCAGAGCTTGCCTAGAAAACGTATTTCTACTCTTAGTCCCTGTAGTAGGACCACCGACATGCCACGAGCATAATGTTGAGTTGTAGTCGGCCAGCCTATCAATAACGATTGCCAGAAAAAGCCCTACAACTTGCGAGTATGCAGTCGCTTTGCTTCCACCCTCATCTAGCCCCTGCCCATCGTCGGCCAACCCAGCGGCTATAACATCTTCTCGCACTCGAGCGATAGCCTCCTGCACCAAGTCCGAAAGGGTGGTTAAGGTAATCAATTGACGGGAAGTAAAAAGATCACCGTAGACATCCAGTCCATAGTTGGAGACGTTCACTCTACACTTACCATGCAGAGGTGTTTCGGGACGCCAGTCAGGCTGCGCCTCTACAGCACGAGAGGCATGCTCAACAGTTGGAGCCAAATAGACCCGGCCTCGCGCACCCTCAGCAACAATCGCCATCAATCGCTGCCCCATCCGACCACCGGAACCCTCGGCACGAATGTACTTGTAATCAATCGGAGTCCCAGAAAGCAGGCACAGAAATCCGCCACGTTTTCCTGCTGCCGTACCTTCACTCGCCTCTGTCGGCGGAGTGCCCATCTTTACAGTAAATCGATAGTTATCACTCTCGATGACAGGCTCGATATAAGCCTCATTACCTTTCATCTTTGAAAGGATAAAAGTCGAAGCTAGCGGCACCTCGGCATGACTGAATGCAGGGTTGGGGCTTCTTACCGTGCGAGCCCACAGCCACGCGATTACCGTTAGTTTTTCACCTTGGTACTGAGCCAAATCCGGACGCTCGGCCACCATCTCGTCTGAGACTTCGATCTGCGGGTACAGGTGACCAATGCGCTGCTGCGCCTGCTCCCGCATCCAGGCACCGTAGCGACGTACGTCCTCGGCAAGGCCCTTGGCGCCCGACCAGTCCTCAAAGGCATCACGGGTTGCGCGCTTCTTGCTGCCCTTGTCAGCAGCGATTTCCGGCCCTACCGGCGCACGACCGGCGAACTTCGGTGGAATCTCAATCATCGCCTTGTTGATGGTCACCGCCACCGGATTAAGGTCGGAGGCGTAGCTTTCTAGGCCGAGGCGCTGTGCCTCCAGAGGCAGCGCACCACCGCCGGCGAAGGGGTCATGGAAGCCCGGCAGCTTTTCTGGATTGAACAGCTCGGCAGCCTGCGGATAGCCCTTGTTCAGTTCACACGTCTCGCGCCAGCTCTTCCAAATCTCCGCCCGCGCTCTACCCAGCACCTCTTCGTTATTGGTGTTTTCCCACTGCACCAGTTCTTCAATGATTTTGAACAGGCGTTCACGCTCCGCCGCAGCCTTCTCCTTGTTCACCCCACGCCCCAGATGACGCTCGTAGCCAGGGTCATTAACCATCTGCGCAAAAATCACCGCCCGCGCCGCCGCTAACGGCCGCCGCGCCCACCACAGGTGCAAGGTGCTGGGGTGGCCATGACGGATGGACTTTTCACGAGCCGCGGCTGCGTTGATCGCGTCCAACGGCAAAGCGACTTCGATGAGTTTTTTCGGGGTTTTGATTGGGTAAGTCACTGAGTGATCTCTATGTCACAGGACAGTCGACAGCATGTACCGGTATGGTGCTAGCTGCAGAAACTGCTGAATGTCTTGGGGGGCTTGCTGCAACACAGCCAATGCGCTTTTTAGCCAGCGCTGACGCTCATCAACCAGGTTGGAATCTCTGTTAAGACCAAGCATGTCACGAGCCTGAGTGACCGCATGCTTGCGCTTCCGAGTCAGGCTAGCAATAGGTTCGATAGTCCCGTCGGTTGAGAGCGTCCACTCACTGTTGCAACCCGGCCCGGGTTCGATGGGCAATAGACCGTTGTTCTTTTTCTGCCCGCAGGTTTTGGGGTTGATGCAGCTATGGCCATAGTTGGTATAGGTGAAGCACAGGTGAGGATGAGCGTTAGCACCCGCTTTCGGCTTTATGTGCTCAACCTGCCCTGTAGTGGGGGCCAGTGGACTCTCACAGTACACACAAAGCCCGCCCTGATCAGCGTTGAGGTCAGCCTTCACAGCTTGCTTTACCGGCTGGAATGTAAGGCTGTCGAAATCAGCTACTGATGCGTGCGGATGCGTAGCGATGAATACAGAAAGCGCAGGCGTCGGGACAGCACGATGGTGCAGCTCGATCATGCCTTACCTCCTTGCACCGCCTTGTGCTGCGCCAAAAAGCGCCAAGTGACCAGATCGCTTTCATGGATCTGATAACCAGCCTGATCAAGCTCATGGCGCAGAGTCTTAGCCTGATCAGAACTTTCTTGGCCAGCACGTACTAGCTGCTCAAAATGGCGTATCTGCTCTTGAATCGGCAAGGGTGGCTCACGGTGGGTACCCATGATCTTGGACAGAGCATCACCTGACTCGTGCGCAAGAGGGCTGAAGTCGGGCATAACTGCACACAATCCAGACTCCGTCTGTTCTACAACCCTAATGCTTTCCCGGCGAACAGTGCTAAGCACCTGCGGGCTATGGGTGGTCACGATGAATTGGATTTCAGGAAAAGCACTTTGCAAGGACGCCAGAATCGTTTGCTGCCATTGCGGATGGAGGAACATATCCACCTCATCGATCAGCGCGATACCAGGCGTTTCCAAGGGCGCACGCTCTCCCAAATGAGGATTGAGCTTGCAAGCACGAAACGCCAGATCGGCAACCATGGCAATGGCGTTACGCAGGCCATCACTTAGCATATCGACGGGCATTACGCCCTGCACGGGATGGTGCATGACCAACTGCTGCTGATGGCTGGCACTGTACTCAAGGTCATACCAGCCGGTAGGAGCCTCGATCAGGGTATTGATGGCAACCTTGATCGCCTCGATGATTTGCAAAAATCGCTGACCTTTTGACGACAGCTCCGAATTTCTTTCCAACGCTGTCAATTGCTCTTCTCGGTAGCTGCGGTAGATCCACCCGAACCAAGCGGTAAAGGTTTTAAAACTCGAAGAATAAGACAGGCAATTGAGATAGCCAGAAGTGCGAGAGTATTCGCTCTTGTCGAGGGTCGTTTCGGCAGCAACAGAAGTGAAGCGCCCTTCAAACCACAGCCGAGAGGTACCCAGATAGCTGACCAGCGGCAGGGTCACCTGCTGATCGCTACGTACCTGGCTTTCCAACGCCTTACCATGAGAGGTCATCGCCTTGACGGCAACATCGCCTGTGGTGTTTGTGCCTTTTTTCAGACTGCTGCGTTGTTGTAGCCAGTGCCTGTTGCGTTCGTTTACCGACCAATCGCCCCAAGCATCGATGACGCTGGGAGTCTGCGGCTCCATATTGCCTTCGTTGAGCAATGCCAGGCGCACGTCATCGATTTGGATGGTAGCCGCCTTGCCTGTCTGACTGCCCAGATCGAAGCCTTTGACAAAGGGCCATAGCGCAACCCGCGCAGCGTCCAGCAGAGTGGTTTTGCCGCCGCCATTGGGGGCGATCAGCACTGTCAACTTTTCATGGAATTCGATTTCAAGCGCATCGAAGCAGCGATAGTTCTGCAGGCGCAGTTTGGTTAATTTCACTGACTTTTCTCCGGCGTGATCGCACGCGCCAGCAACTCGCCCAGGTCGTAGTTGACACTGGCTATGCCGAACTCCGGCTCACTCTTGAATGGGTGCTTGATGTAGTACGGACCGTCCACTTGCTCACCATCCACCAGCACGATGGCGAGGATGTATTTCTCACCCTGGTTGTAGCTAGAGAAGATCTCGTTCTTGGTCACGGTGACAGTGGTTGAGCCCTTTATGCGTCCTTTGACTTCAATATGTCGGTCATCCTTGATGCTGCCATCCGCGGCAACTGACGGACGCGCAGTAATGTCCCAGCCGCACTTCTCGGCGGAAACATCCTTCACGGTATGCCCCAGAGCCTGTTCAGCTGCAATGACGGCATGCATAGCAGCCCACTCAACACGCGAGCGCGCTTCTGCATCTGCGCAGAATGCGGTATCGCCTTGGCGCTGGGCCAGCAGTCCGGCAGGAATCACTAGGGCTCCGCCAATCACCACAGGGGTGGCAGAGCTGACTTGTTGCATGGCCTGTAGCTCGCGGGTGCGCTGCTCCAGTCGAGCTGTCAGCTCCTCATAGCGGCGGCGTGCATTTTCCGGCTGCATGCGCGGCTGTTTGCCTGCAGCCACGTCGTCACTGAGCTTGAGATAGCGATCTGACCAGTAGTTGATTTCCTTGACCAGGCGCTCATGCACAGCGGCCAGCACGCGCTCGGCCTGACACTCAACACGGGTTTTCACTTCGCTGAAGTGCTCGGGCACCAGTTGTTGCGAGGCATGTTGTAGCGCGAGATTTTCCAGATTCTGCTGCAGCCATGATGCGTTGAGCACGTCCTGCACCAGAGCAATTTCCTCCGGCTTGATCGGCAAAAGATCAAGGTGTGGAGCCCAACCAGCATTGCTGCTGTGGGCCTGAGGGTCGATCTCCACAAACTGCAGGCGGCGGGAGACGATTTTGGGCTGGTCAACACCACTGCTCGCGCTTTCACGCACGCTGTGATCAAGCATGAACAGCACTTTAGGGATCAGACTGTCATCATTTGGATCGACCAGTACTGAACCCTGCTTAAGCTTGCCGCGATGTGCACTCAGGGTAATGTCGGTCAGCGCCTGCATCAGCGGATGACCGGGGTGGATCAGGTCCGCCATGGGTTTGCCAGGCACACGTACCTGCTGCTTCTCGAAGCAGATGCGCTCGTACTGCTTGAGCACAGGTGTACGGGTTTCACCGATTACCCGGTCACGCTCGCGCAATGAAGCCGGCACGTGACGAATCTCGTAGCGCGCAGGTTCGCGATTACGCAGCTCGCCACCAACACTGGTGAAGGCTTCATTGAAAAAAGCGCGGATGAAATAGGGCTGCAGCTTGCGGGCTTCGGCCTTCTCCATTTCCTCTTTGACGGCATACAGCTGGTCGAGGCTCATGTGTTGCTCAACCAGTGCATTGCGACGGAGGATTTCACGCAAATGCTCGGTGTCCAGTGCACCTTCGATGACCTGGTTTTGCCGTGCACGCACTTCGGGCGAGTCGCCATAGCGAATGGCTTCGATCAGCAGATCCTTGAGCGATACGTTGTCGAAGGCCTCGCCAAGGATGTCGAACACCTTACCGCCCAAGGCCTGCTTTTCGATTTCCAGCTTCTCGAACAGCTTCTGGAACACTTCACCTTCGCGGGTCTCATTGGCGACGATGTTCCATAGGTGGCAGACCTGATCCTGGCCGATGCGGTGAATACGGCCAAAACGCTGCTCCAGGCGGTTGGGGTTCCAAGGTAAGTCGTAATTGACCATCAGGTTGGCGTTCTGCAGGTTGACGCCCTCACCCGCCGCATCGGTGGCGATCAGCACCAGCACACGCGGGTTGTGGCGAAACTCTTCCTGCACCTTGCGCCGCTCATCACGGTTAGTTCCACCATGAATAGTGACGATGGCCTGCAGATCGCCCAGCATGTCGGCGATGCGCTTGACCAGATAGTCCAGCGTGGCACGGTGCTCAGTGAAGATGATCAGTTTTCGGCGACTATCGCCGTTGTACATCTGCGGGGAATCCTGCAACAGGCAAGACAACTCTTCCCATTTGCGATCACTACCGGAGGCCACCAAGCGCTGCGCCTGTCGCTCCAAGCCTTGCAGCAAGCAGATTTCCGTTTCCATTTCGGCGATGGTTTCGGCTGCACTCGCCTGATCTACCAATTGGTCGGCGTAAAGCTCGTACTCGTCAGCGCTGAGGTCGTCTTCCATCTCGTCGAGGTTGTCTGGCACCTCGATGCGCTTTTTCACCAGGTATTCACCCAGCACGCTGGCGACACCACCACCGCGTAGATGGAGCTTCTCTTCCTCGACGCGATTCTCCAGACGCTTGCGACGATTGCGCAGGGACTGGTAGATCGCCTCAGGGCTAGAAGCCAGGCGGCGCTGCAGTTGAGTAAGAGCAAAGCCAACGTTGTTTTTGCGCTGGCCATCGAGACGATCAGCCAGGTTCATCTGGTTGCGCACGTACTCTGTCACATCGTGATAGAGCGCCGCCTCCTGATCAGACAACGAGTAATTGGCTGTGTAGGCGCGCCGCTCCGGGAACAGTTTGGTGCCGTCGAACTTGAGCAGCTCCTCCTTGACCATGCGCCGCATTAGATCGGATACGTCAACCTTGTGGGCACCCTCGCGGAACTTGCCGTAGAAGCGATCGCCATCAAGCAGCGAAAGCCAGATCTGAAAGTCTTCTTCCTTGCCGTTGTGTGGGGTGGCGGTCATCAGCAAGAAGTGACGAGTAATCGAACCGAGTAGCTCTCCCAGCTCGAAACGCTTGGTCTTGTTGACCTTGTTGCCAAAGTAGTTAGCCGACAGCTTGTGGGCTTCGTCGACGATGATCAGGTCCCAGTCGGTATTTTTGAGCTTGAGCTGGTAGTCCTCGTTGCGCGACAGCTGATCGAGACGGCAGATCAGCAGATTTTGCTCTTCGAAGTAATTGCCAGTGGCGCACTGCTCCTGCTTCTCACGGCTGAACACCTCGAACTTGATGCCGAATTTTTCCAGCAGTTCGTCCTGCCATTGCTCGGTAAGCGAGCCTGGCGACACCACGAGGATGCGCCGGGCATCGGCTCGCATCAGCAACTCGCGGATCAGCAGGCCGGCCATGATGGTCTTACCGGCGCCAGGATCATCAGCCAGCACAAAGCGCAGTGGCTGACGCGGCAGCATGGATTCGTAGACGGCGGAAATCTGGTGCGGCAACGGGTCGACGTTGGAGGTGTGCACCGCCATCATCGGATCGAACAAGTGAGCCAGTTGGATGCGCCAGGCTTCCAGGGCCAGCTTGAAATCGCCACCAGGGGCATCAAAAGCCCAAGCTTTACCGGCCTGGGCAAGTTCCAACCGTGCTTCATCGCTGCGGAAAAGCATCTGGTCGCCATAGCCACCCGCACTCTTCTGGTAGACGACGCTGATTGCCGAGTCACCGACCTTGTCGACACTGACGATCTTGACCACCTCGTCGCCATGCAGGCCACGAATCTGGGCGTCTTTTGCGATGTCTTCCAGCTTGACCATTTGAGCTTCCAGATAATCGTCAAATTGTTGAGTTTACTTGGATATGATGGACATCGACACTCGAATCAACCCCGCCGATCCAGAGGCCTGATCGGGCATTAAATGCCGACCAACCACTCATCGAGTATCTGACAGACAATCCTTCGACATAGGCGTTTTTGCTACATCGCTGCGTCCAGTGCACACCAGACTGATGCTCATGCCTGATTGCAATCCTGCCGCATAATTGGCGTTCGCCTCATCCAGCTCAAACTGAAGCGCCATGAACTGATCTAGTGTCGTCGCCGGCTGATCGCAGTGAAGCGGTAGCCATTTGCGGACGACGTTGGCATCGCTACCGTGGCTCAAGGCGCCACCTGCCACTGATGCGCCTGGCTTGATGCACTCCTGAACAAACTGAGACTTGAATGGATTCGGGTAAGAGATTCGCTGGCGCATGGATATCCCGGGGATAGGGGCTATGATGTCCGCGTATTTTTAAGCGGGCGCGATAGCCCTTAAAGCTGGAGCTCGGAAGGCGACTTGTCTTGCTCTTTACCAATCATCTATACGTATATCAGAGAGACCTGCTTCGTCCTTGAGAAAAATATCCATGGCGCAACCGAACTCCATGAGTCCGCGAAACAACACCAACAAAAGGCCCTGGAAGCTATAAGCGAGGTCGTCCGTATCAATCTCCGAAACATCCGCGGCGCAGATGAAAGCAAAACCATTTCACATGACCAACTCGTAGCCGATTAGCTCGTTGAGCGTGCGGTACTGGTCGGAACTGTTCGCCAGTCCCTCAAGGTGAGGGTTGGAAACCAGCCCGCCCTCAGGCAGGGTCCCCGATTGATCACCTTTCTGAATATCAGTTGAGCATCGAGCCCCGTCGAGAGCCGTAAACAGCGGGCATCTGCTCAGCGCCTGCTGTATCTAGCATTTACTAGGTCTTAGCTTGCAGAGCGGTTGATGTCGTTCAGCGGAATACAGGCAGAGCTTGCGCCCATCAGGTAGTCGATCTCTAAGTCAAAAGGTAATACCCAGAGCTCCATCCCGTTGCCATACTCAAAAACGGGTAGCGTTTTCTCCAACCCAGACCAACGCGGATAAATTAGCACTAGCGTGGGAATATCCGACCTTCTGCGATACTTATGGCCATATGCGAACAACTGATAGAAGTCACCCTGACTGAGGGCATAGTTCGACTCAGGCTTGCGCGCATCAATTCGCTTCCACTTAGTATCCAATATCCAGCGCTGCTCGGGCGTATCGATCAGCAAGTCTGGCTTTAGGCAAAACATCCAACTGCTGTCATGCTCACACAAGTACTGGCTGGCAGCCTGTGATTTCAGCCTTGCACCGAGCGCCAAGCGCTGTTGCAACCAGCTCTCCACATAGCGCTCAAATAGCTTTTCCATCGGGAACAACAAGCTCATGCCTCGCCATTCACCAGTCACGGCAATTGGCATGTGCTGATTGAGAATCAGCTCACACCAAGGTTTGATGGCGTGGTAGTGCGCCATCAGACGGTCGTGACTCCAAACACGCAGATCTAGGCTCACCTGTCGACTAGCCGGCACCTCAGCCAACATAGCCCGCAGCTCGTTGGCCAGGCGCCAGTTGGTGGCATTCTGCGTGGTCTTAGCCACCTGCTCTAGCGCTAACTTGAGCAGACGATTCTCAGCGCGGTCAGGCAAGAACACATCATGGCGAATCTGGAAGCGATGCTGTCGTCCTGGAGGCTGGCGCATCTGCGCAACCACGTTCAGTTGCCCGCGCAGAAAACTCTGTTCCTCTTCGACGCGCAGATAATCGAAGCGCACCCCTCGCTTTACCAACAAGTCCAGCTCATTTAGGAACTGCCCCATCACCCACTCGCTGAGGGGAGCATCGAACAGCTCAAGACTGCTCACCGACGCCTCTCGCGGCTTGATCTGCAACGCACATTGAATCAGTTTACGCAGCAGCCGCCGACTTTTTCCCTGACAGTCTCCCTGCTCATGGTGCTTAGGCAAAATCTCCAGCTGCGTACCACAGGGAGTCTCCAACACACCCACATAGGAATCCCACTTCAGGGAGCGTCGTCCTTCCACTTGCAGCAGCGTGGCACCATTGCGATTGAAACTGGCACTTAGCTCGCACAGCCAGTCGAAGGCGGTTTCGGATATCTGTGCACAGTCGAGGTTGCCAGGTGGAACGACAGCAGTAGTTAACCTGGCGTATTCACGAACCGTGACGTGAGTCTTCAAGGGGTAAGCCCCTCAAGCTCTGCGACCGAGACACCCGCCTCCACCTTCGCCTTTATCACTCCAGCATATGCGGAGAGCTTGCTGAACGCGGATGAATTGATGTGCCAGACTCGATCCTGCACCGGCACATCGCTTCCAAACAGCAGGCTTATATCTTGGGCATGGCGCTGCACGAACTGGTCCGCAGAAGGTTTTCGGTGGTCGTTGAAGACCCAAGCAATACGCTGCCAGTCTTCGAAAAAATACTCCTGCAGCAATGGCAACACCTGGTTGCGGAAGATTAGTTCCAGCTGGGCCAGTGTCGGGTCATCCTTTAGCTGCATGAAGTAGGCATGGCCGAGGCAATGCTCGCGACCCAGCAACACCGCGATACGCTGGTTCATCACCCGTAATAGCTGGCCGACATCGACAACTCCTTCAACCATCACACCATCAAGAAGCTCAGGGCGTGGCGGCATTTCATAAAAGGTAAAGCGTCGACGAAGTGCAATGTCCAATCCAGCCAACGAGCGATCGGCTGTGTTCATAGTACCCAGCAAATACACATTGTCCGGTACGCTAAAAGGTTTCTTCGAATACGGCAGCTTCAGACTCAGCGCCTCCGCAGCCCCCTCACGCTTGGAAGGCTCAATCAGAGTGATGAGCTCACCGAAAATGCGCGAAACATTCCCGCGATTGATCTCATCGATGATCAGTACGTACGGCTTGCGCTCACTCGTCGACGCGGGCACCTGCTCGACAGGCTGGACGCCTTGCTGCTGCAAATAGCTAAGCAAGTCAGCCCAGGAGAAACGGTTCATTGCATAGACCGTTTTCAGGGTGAATTGCCGGCCATCGTTCAACGGCAGAATCGAAAGATTGATGTCGCGATAAAGCCAGGATACCGAGCGTACATGCTGGTAATCTCCGATGATGCCAGCAGGCGCCCTCTCCTCGTAGCGATAATCGCTAGTGACCACCCCGATGGCACCAATCATGTCGGCCGAATGAATGCACAGCAGAATATCACCCACCACCATTTGCTCGGCGAAGTAGCTCAGAGTGCCCCTATCTCCGGAGCCCAGGGACTGGTAGTAATCACCCTGTTCGGGTGACTTGCGCAAATCGCCAGTACTCCCCCAGCCGATACGCGCCTCACCATGCTGAAGGCAGTAGGTTTTAGTCGCTGACGCACCCGTGCCATTGATGGAAATCTTCCAGATACGTGCCTTATCGCGAATGCCGCTTTCAGCTTGGCCATCTCTGGTGCGCGCGTCGTCGCAGAGCTGCTTGAAAATACCCGGCTCCACGCGATATTCGATCTGCGCACTGTCACCGTCGGTGTCTGCACGCAGCCCCTCGACAAAATCCTCATAACTGAAACTCTGGTGGAAGGTTACGAAACGCACACGCTCGTCCTTCACCAATTGATCGAAGCGCGTCTTGAGACGCTTTCGCGTGCCCTTATCCTCACCAGGGTTCTCCGCTAAAAACTGCGGGTCGAGCACACCCAATGCGTGGTTGATGGTGGCATAGGTTTTCCCCGTACCAGGCGGGCCATAGAGGATACGATTCAGCTCCGACGCGCCACCCTGATCCCGAGATTGCATGAGCTCATCTCCTTCCTGTTCGTAGTCGTCATCTTCAATCGCGTAGTCAGCTGGCACATGCCCCACGCCCTCCAAGGGCAGCTCTCCAGGCTCGAAGACATTGCCAATAGCCCTGAACCAGTCCTCAACATCCGACTGCAGTGGGTAGGAGCTGAATCTGATTTCCCAATCGAAACCATTCTCTTCCATTTGATGCCGAAAATTCGCTGAACCACGCAGGGAGCAGCAGACTTCCCCACCGCTCCAATAGAACGAGAACGCCACCCGGCCTCGAGTGCTTCTGGTTGAGCGAACTCCGATTCGAATATCTGGCGGGTTGATGTTGACCGTCCAGTGGTCAGCCTGCGGGAATCGCGTACGGAAATTTTCCAGCAACGCCCAGACCCAGCGTTGCTCCTCAAGCGAGGCCCTATTGATGAGCGCCTCAACCTTAGCGTTGGAATAACCTTCAATCATTGGGACATCCTGGCTTGTATCTGAATAACTCGGGACTGAAAAAACAGGTAGCTTGCCGAGCAAGCGGCCTAACTGCAGGGCCACCCTAGATATCTGCAACGCCTTTTGAGAGGGCGGCCTCCGCGTCCGGAGACATCGCGGATTGCAGCGCTAAATAGCGCATGCACCGAACTCCATTGCCCCGTTCTCTGCTCGATACCGAATCACGCCCGCGAGGGGTACCGTGCCCCACAGGTGCTATCCCAACCCACTTCTGGTGAGCACACTGGCAGGATATGTCGCTCTACTGAACACACCAATAATGGGTGTTCATACAGGTCAAGTTTTCGATCAGGATACTTGCGATGTGCGGTGCAAAGGCACGTAGTACGGGCCCCAGACCCGAGCACGTGTCAAGTTTAGGTACAGGCTCAGCCGATACTGGCCAACCAGGTATCAACGATTCGCCTACGCTCTTCGCCCCCCAATGCTGCCACCCCGTTTTTGACCAACGCCTTCTTGTCACCCGTGTGAGGATTGCTGACGTAGGTGCTGATATTCGGCAGAGCACCCGGGTTGGCGCTCCAGCGCAGATTGAAGGCGGCGAGCTTGGGGAACCAGAACTGGCTGGCATAGGGCAGGCTGTCGTGAATCCACCATGCCAACGGGGTCCAGTCATCGGTCTGGTCATACCAGGGCAGCAATGCCGGCACTACGATGCAAGCTGTGGCGCCTAGGTAACCTTCTGCATCAGGGTAATCCCAGATGTGCGAGGCGTAGTTCTTCTCGTTGGCGGCGCAGCTGTACTGGTTGTTGTTCTCGGCTCCCTTGGCATTCACCGCTGGCGAGCGATAGGCCGAGCGAATAACAATCCGGCCGAAACGGCCCTGCAAGGGCTCCAGCAGCTGTTCGCAGAGCTGTTTTCCTGCCTCGATGGCGCGATCCGGGAAATCCGGAATATTGGGAATGCCCTCGATCTGGCTGATTTCCGAGTAGAGGAAGTCACGCATGAAGAAGTGGGTGGACAGCCTTACCCGTCCTAGATCTTCCAAAGCCTTGACGGTGGTGGGCTTATTCATCGGCACGCCTCTCGGCAAATCCACTGGGAAAAATGATCAGCTCACTACCGGATAACAAGCGTCACCCCAAAGAGTCTCCGGGTTGTCCAGCATCAGCTGGATGATCAGGGGGACTAGCTTGCTTAGCAGACTGCAGCAATCACGCAGTTGATCGCGGTTGACGCTGCCGTTCCACGTAGCTCCACCGTGGATGAGTTGATTGCGCAGGGTATAGATGCGATTGAACAGTACCCCCAACACCGCTGGTGTGTTGCGACTGGCAAGTGCTAGCTGAGCGGCACGCTTACCGTTGCTAAAGCGCTCTTTCCACTCCGCCTCGCTGATCTTGCCATTTTGATGGTCCCAGAAGCTCTGGAACACAAAGGGGTTATCCAGCAATACACGGATGCTCCCGGAGAATTCAGACCAGACGAGCATCTCGATGCTGCGCGAAACGTCGAGTGAACAGAGCTTTTCCAGAAAGGCCTTGAAGGTCTCCTGCTCGGATAGTCGACGTTGCTCGTCAATATCCGTGGCATAGGCGGCGTTGAAAGCAATCCACAGGAAGATGAAACGGCCGTCGGCATCATCGGCCTGCTCGGCGCGGTTCAGCCAACTGAGGGCACGGTGAATACGTAGGCGGAGATTGGGGTGCTGTTGGTCTCGCTCCAGGCGATGACGCTCCTTCAAGGCGTGGTACTGCATGCGACGACTCCCTGTGACAATGGCGCAACGATAGCAGCCCTGCCCAAGCGCTGGAACTGCGACGATGTGCTATAGCGTCACCTGGCATAAGCGTGGCTACTGTGGGGTGAAGTGGCGGACCGATTATCTAGGAACTACTCAACCAATCGCTCCGCACCGCTACTTCTCCCCGTCACTGATAGATCCACTGTCGGAGCTCCTCCAGGTTCGCTACCACGATCTGCTGTGCAGCAGCTTTCGCCTGGATCTTGTTCGGATCGATCTGGTAGCGCTGCAACACGTATTGCACCAGAGCACCGCGGCTAGGGATCAGCAGCTGCTCCTGCTGCATGCCATAGTCCTGCGCGACGATGGCCTTCTGCTCCGGTTTCAAGCGCGGGTCAGGCTCAATGATCACCGTCACTTCGGAGGACCAACCTGTGTCCTCTTCTCGTCCGTTTTCGGAGGCATCCAGTACGTCCGGCTCGCCGCGGAAACGGCTGAGAACGAAGTCGCGATAGTCCCGATTCTTCTCGCAGAAGGCTCGGACATGCCAGCGTATGCCGGTATAGATGAGCGTGTGTGGAGCGATGAGTCGCGTTTCCGGTACTGGATTAGCCAGCGAGACATACTCGCACTCCAGCCGCAGCCCCTCACGGCAAGCCCTAAGCAAAGGACGCAACACCTCTGGCTGCACGGATCGATCCGGCACCTTCAGCACTTCAGTATGCGCATAAGCCAGGGCCAAGCCCTCGATATGTGGTGCACGCTCTTTGTTCTGACTCAACAGGTGCAGATAGGCGCTGGCACTGTGGTCGATGAACTTTGGTGAGAACCTCAGGCTAGGGACATAACCCTTTAGGTGCTTGTCATATGTCAGGTTTTTAGGCGCATGCTCGGCGATGTAAGTGTTGATGTCCTTCGACGCCTGCTGCCGACTGATACCGAAGCTCTGCATCAGATGTCCCGTGGTGAGCCGCCCCTCCCACCAGGCCACAGTTTCGATCAAGCGATAGCGCAGCGCCAGATCCCAGCGGACAGATTCGATCGACTGCTTGCGTTTCATTGAGCCCTCTCGTGTTCGAAAACTTTACCTGTACAGGTAAACACCATGGATATGTCGTCAGAAGCTACATAACCTGAAACCGTCATTCAACAGATTCAACAGTGAACTGACGCAAATGGGGCTGTGTACAGGTATCTGGAGTGCGCTGATACCAATTGCTCTGGCGGCGTTGTCGATGCTGGGCGCGTGCAAACTCGCACAGCCAACTCAGCTCTGTCAGGGACTTCAAGCACAGCTCGAAGCAGTGCTCAGCATAACTGGCGCGATGGTGATGCATGACCAAGAGTTGAGCGCAGCCTTATGCACACAGCGCGCCATGTCTAGCAGTTGCAGAGCGGCTGAAGAAGTCTAAGGAGCGAAATATGAATTGTCTGGGCAGGATCAAGGGCTGCCTGCTTGGTGGCGCAGTCGGAGGTGCCTTAGGGGCCCCGGTGGAATTTCTCGATTGGGCAACCATTAAGCGGAAGTTTGGCCCGTTAGGTATCCGGGACCTTGGTCAGGCCTACGGCATCACCGGAGCGATAACCGATGACACGCAGATGATGCTGTTCACGGCCGAAGGACTGTTGCGCGCCCATGTCAGGCAGGCATCGCGCGGTCTCTGTCATCCACCATCGGTAATCCATCACGCTCTATTGCGCTGGCACCTCACGCAGGGCGGCGAGCCAGCCACTGAGGTGGCAAAAGACGGATGGTTGATTCAAGAGCACGCGCTCTGGTCTCGCCGTGCACCGGGTATGGAATGTCTATCGGCGCTGCGTGATTGCAAGTCCTTTGGCGAGCAGGCGAGTAACGACAGCAAGGGCTGCGGTGGCGTCATGAGGGTAGCGCCTCATGCCTTCTTCCCTAGCCCCTTCGAGCTAGCGGCTGAGTCTGCTCATCTCACTCACGGGCATCCGACCGGATATCTGGCCGCCGGGCTGTTTGCCGACATACTAGCTCGCCTCCTACTGCCTTCCTGTTCGTTGGAGGGAGCAATCCTGGATAGCCTCCGGCAGTATGGAAAATGCGAAGGCTTGAGCGAGACACGCGAATTCATCGAACACGTGTTGGCGCTTTATCAGAAGGGCATTCGACCGACGCCCAAAGTCATTGAGCTACTAGGTCGCGGATGGACAGCTGAAGAAGCACTGGCCATCGGATTGTGGTGTGCATTGATGGCCGACAGCTTCGAGCAAGGCGTGACCTGGGCTGTCAATCACAGTGGTAACAGCGACAGCACAGGGATGATCACCGGACAGTTGCTCGGCATCCAACTCGGCTGCGCCAGCATTCCAGAGCGCTGGCTCACATCGCTGGAGTTGCGAGACGTGATCGAACAACTCGCCATCGATATCCATGAGGTGCCGCGCATTTACGGCGGTGAATCTGGCGAGGATCACGCCCACGATGAGCAGATCCGTCGGCGATATCCTGGGTGGTGATTGAGGCGCCCCTCAACTTGCCCAATCGCGCGACAGGAAGACTCGAATTGCCCCTTACGTCAGCGACACAAGCTGTCGTGTGACACACCTAAATTGCTGAGCAGCAAAGACTGAAGGTCCTCCTATGCCTATTCCACCACCGCCACTCACATTTAGGTGTTCACGTTGTTCGTGGCAGAAAACGTCCCTGCCGAAGAGCGATGCGCTCTTCGTTGGTCGAGATTTCTACACATCGTGCCCAAAATGCGGGAGACAGCCGGTCGAGCACCGTTTAGCAACACTATTTGAAGTAATGAAGGCACGACTCGCACAGAGGCTTGAGCAGCGAATCAGGGCGTTTATGGTTAGGTAGCACGACCCGACCAGTCAATCTGACGAGAGTGGCCAGTTGCCACACGCCGACCACTTCCTCCATTCTATGGACAGCTCTAGCCAGCCAAGGACGACGGCATTGCCGCTACATCTACACGCAAACACCAGACATGGCAGGCATCCAGCTAACGCCTCTACGCACTCGGAAGAAACGGCCTTCCCATGAACGTAATGAATGTCATGCCTCAATTGTCCCTGTCCGAATCCGGTCCGGTGAACGAGCGCGGAGAATCCGTCCATTTTCGTCAAGGTGATCTCGATGGAGCCTGCGGTCCTTACAGCTTAGTGATGCCGTTGGTGACCAACGCCATCATCCGCCGCGAGGAAGCCTCCTATATGGGACTGCGCGACGGACGCACTCGGCTAGGGAAGTTCCACCATCGCCTCACCGAATTTGGTGGTCTGATTAGCAATGGCACTGATGAGTACGATCTTGACTGGTTGGGTGAGTGCTTTAGCCGCCAGATCGAAATCGAAATACTAGAAGGCAATACCCGCTCCATGGTCGATCAACTGGTCGAAGCTATTCGCCAGGGACACTCGAGCATTGTCAGCGTCAACTGGCCTGGCGGCGATGGCCACTGGCTGTTGGTTGTTGGCTACCAAGGCAAGCTTGTCGACAAAGGCATCGATGGGACAAAAATCGAATGCACCCACCTCCTCTGTTTGGATCCCTTCTGCGAGTCTCCTAAGGTCTCTCTCTGGAATGCGGTGCTCGAAGTACAGACCAAAGACGGATTGGTACCCAATGCGGGCCGCTTCCCATCAAACCACTGGAGTGGTTCCGCTCCCAGCAAGTGCAAGATCATCAATGCATTGGCAATTGTGAAACGGAGATAGCCCACGCCCCCATGAGCGGGACGCCGCCCTAATCAGTCACAATCATTGCCCTATAGTCGAGCCGATCACTTTTAAGACTGGAGCGATTTAGCCGGTACCTGACCCCAATGGCCTTAAAGCCAATTTTTCGAAACCGTCGGCTACGTTGTCAAAGCCAGCGGCCGCCCTCATCAGTTCAGCTATGAAATGGAGATGCTGGATTGTTCGAATTCTTTACGCAACTGCTCAGAGCCTTAGACTCCCCCGCATCACGGCGCAGTACATCGCCAGCACAGCCACGCCCTTCGTCGCGCCCTATGCGCAGCAGTGCACCAACTCTTGGTATTGAGAACTGCGGTCGAATAGTAACCGGTCATGTGGTCAAGGTATTAGCGGGTTCTGTACTGGTGAAATATGGTGATACTTCGGTGTTGATCCCCCGTCATGAGTTGCTGGAGGGAAATGCCAAGGCCGAGAATCCTGCAAGCCTGTTCAGCGAAGGAGACAACCTAGAGCTCGTGCTCATAGGGAAGGATGAAAAGGGCTGGAAGGGAAGCGTCCACGCCCTGCCTGAGGCGCGGTTACGCCAAGCCTTGGGCAACCTTCAGAAAGGCGACACATTGCAGGCTCAAGTGACACGGATCGAAGATAAAGGTGCCTGGCTACAGGCCGGGCAACTCACACTCTGGGTTCCTCTGGGCGAGATCAGCTGGAGCTGGATCGACCATCCGTCCGAGGTTTTGAGCTTCAATCAACAGCACCTAGTACAAATCAGCAATATTTTGCTGAACGATCAGTGGCTAACGGACAAACGAGCTCGTCGGGCCCGCATCAGTGCCAGCATCAAGACCTGCCAGGCACAGCCAGTCGAGACTCGGGTTACCTTGCACTTCAAGGCCATAGAGTTTCAGGTGCGGACCTTCGCACGCGTGCCGAGACGCTGCGACGCAGTTGCCCTGTTTGTACTTGAGGCCCTGTATCAGAATCATGACGTAGCTGATATTGCAGAACTGACCGGCTTACCAGTGGCCTCTGTGCAACAGCTGGTAACGTTGCTGACCGAAGAGGGGCTAGTAAGTGACCAACAGGTCTTGGCTTCAGGACGGCGATTGTTGGCAGGGCTAGAAATATCCAAATCGCTTAACGCGTCGAACGTCGGCGGTCTATTTGCGAGCGCCGCACCTGCAAACCAGCAGATCCACCCGCTGAGCCGTGAGAGCGATAGCTACCCACGCCACCTTCCAACACCTGTTATAAACCCCCGACAGCTGAGCCGCTTTTTGCGCATGCGCGGAGAGACATTGCCCGATGGTTTGTTGAACCAAGCCCAAGTGGGAGAAGAGCAACGCGAGCAACTCGCAGCCATGCTCGGCAACCCACATGTGCATGTGTTCTTGTCGCAAACCCCTAACTGGAAAACCTTGGCACTCGATGTGCCTACTCGCTGGTTGCTTGCTGGTTTATGGAAGAACCTTGAAGCAGTAGGACCGGTGCCTTTCCGACCAGCACCCAAGGAGCAGGGATGCGAAACCGTATTGATGGTTCGTTATCTACAAGGCGAGCAGCCTCTATTCTGGGAACCTGCCACCCGCACACTGTGGGCACCGCGCACTGGAAAGCACAAGGTTAATCAGGCCGACGTCTGCGAAGACGATTTCATCCAGCACATGCCCGCCGAATTGGCACAACTCGTGGCCCAAGCCAGCGCTGCGACCTGGTGCTGGGTACAGCTTTAGAGCGAACGACTATGGCTCCTCAGATTCCACGACATGCGTTCTATTTCACTAAAACCTTTATTTCCACAGCCAGTCGGCATGGCGTTGCCAATGGCCTCAAGAAAGCCGCAGCCGGCGCCAACCCATTGCTAATGAGTATCGAGGCCGCATCTGCCGTATTGGGCGCGGTTGATTCATATCTAAAGCTGCGCCAAGCCCGTGCGCACCGGGACGGTCTCAAGACACTTATCCCGAAAGAGGAAAAGCGCCTAGAACTTGAGCGCGAGGCATTAGCGCAGGATATCGACCTAGCCCGGCGAGAAATGCAGCACACTGCGATTGCACGACAGGCTGTAGGACGAATGATGCTTAGTTGCGTACAACTGACACGACACTGCCTAGATGAGCTCGCTCTGATCAGGAGCAGTGAGTTACCTGATCTTCAGGCATTCGAGGAAACCCTAGAGCGTCTGATGGAGGCCGATCAAGGCCTGCGGCGCAGCATGGAATATTTCAATAGCAGCACCGCCTGCGTGGAGTGATAACGATGTCAAATAACAGATTTAAACTACCAGAAAGTCTCACCAAATCTAAAACAGCAGCGACCAGCCAATCAGGTAAAACGAGCAGCGACGCGCTAGACCTTGCCAAGGAACGAACATTACAGGAGCAGCTTAAACGCGATACCGCTTTTAGCGGAAACAGGGCTCAGGTACTGACCGAGGGCATCGGCCTACTCCGAGACTTGGTCGGCGTACTGCAGTCAGCGGTGGATGTGAAAAAGACAGCGACTGAATGGAATGGGCGCGTAAGAAAAGCCGAGGAAGAGGTAAAGCTTGCACAAAAAAGGTTAGAGCAGATACAGGCAGAAAATGAGCCTCTGCACCGACAGCTAGACAATCTCGACCTAATACTGGGACCAGTAATGAGCGCGTTTAACAAGCTGGAGTCCGTCATGGACCCGTCCTTGATCGACAACGACCACCAGCGAGAGGTCAGAGCAAGCATGGAGTTTTATATGGCACGTGTAGTTGAGCTGGTTATGGCAGGGAAACGCTAATCAATGTTCATGCTCTTACTCGCGGGCATCACCCTGACCGCGACCGCCGTCAGTTGGTGGAACGGAAAACGCCTAGATGACGTACAAGCGCAGATTGAAGAGTTAGAGGCTGAGTTGGCATCCATCTACGCTGCTCATGAGCACAAGAGCATAGCGTTGATTCGCCCCTATCTAATTCAACTTTCTGCGCTATTCGATAGCGAGCTAGCTATTCGTACGGAAATTGCCAGTGAGTTGGAGCGGGCGCATGCAAGAGCACAGCAGATCTTGCGACAGCGCTTTGGTGCACGTGAGTCGGCAAGTTTTCGCCAGATGACATTGGAGATTGAGCTGGCCCGAGCACGCATTGCCGCAGAGCGTACATATCTCTCGCGTACTGCGCAGTACATCCGAACACTCTACGACGTCCTGCCGGCGCAGATCCCAACCGTTGCATGGATTGAGATGCCGGAGGACTACCCCTGTGAAGGGGCAATTGTCACGCTGTCTGCGGGTTTGCCTGGGCGCTTGCACGACTATGTCATCGAAGCCGACGAGTTTGATGGCCGAGGTGTCTTTTATGCTGTCGATCATCAGGCGCGCTGTGCTCGTATTAGTAGTGACCGGATGCAACTGCTCGATGCTGCGCTAGCAAGCAATGCAGAGCCTCTGACTGCGACGGTGGTGCGTTTGGATGGCAACGCGGTAGAACTGGAGACACTCAATGCCACACTGCGGCTTCCGCTAGGGAAGAAAGAAGGACTATGGATAAAGCCTGGTAGCGAGTTGGAAGTATTCGCCGATGGCTGGACGCTTGGAGATATTCTCGGTAATTCGCAGTCTGGAGGACTCCCGGTCAGGCTACACCCACGAATTACTGGTTTAGAGGAATACTGGTGGCCGGTGGCATTGGGGATCAATGAGAAGCAGATACCACTGATCCAAAAAATCTGGGATTACTTTCAAACACCTGCGATTCAGGATAGGCCCTGGCATATCTACCAAAAAGAAGATGGATACCTAGTATTTCAATTGGGCCGCTATGCTCTAGTCACTGACATCAATTCACAGCAGAGCTGCTTTCGCCTGAAGCATGTGCTTGAGCTCAATGAGACTCCCGAAGACGTCTTGCGCTGCTACGTAGCTCTAGCACCTGTTTTACTTGGTAGTACAGACGAAGAATTAGAACGGAGTAATCGATTCGAACTATTCGTTTGTGCATTGAATGACGAACGCCTTGGGCAGCGGAGTGCCGCCCAACAACGAGCGGTGGCCATGAGCCTGCGTAAGCTGTCATTGGTGTATCGTGAGCAACAGATACATTTATCACAGAGTGCTAGTTGTGGCTTCTTGCCCGGCCGGGTGGAGGACAGCGGCCGCAAGGTAATCGGCACCCTGAGCATGCAAGGAATTCCAAGCTGGCTGAAGAGCGCATTAAGCGAAAAAGGCACGCCACGTTTACGGGCAGTAGGTAGGAACCGGATATGGCCATTACAATCGTTCAACCTATTGGATCCACAGCTAGGTATTTGCGAATTCACGCTGGTAGCGCCAAAGCGAATGAGTCAGAGCGAAATAAATCCTTTCGACTTATATCGTCTTGAATTGGTAAAGGAAGGCAGTCAGAAGGAAACTCTCTCCAAAGCTCTAGAGCGTGCAATCACAGGAGACTTCATAGCTCCCAACGTGCATAACGCACTGCTCTCACTTGATCCTGAGCCAAGGCCTGCACTAAATCTGGGGCACGACGCCGTGATGCAAGCGCTGGACTCGAGCGAGCCTGTCGTAGCCATTTGGGGGCCTCCAGGCGCCGGAAAGACCACCACGCTGGTGAAATGGCTCAAAACACTTTTCCCAGAAGATGCACCACTCCAATGGCCGCGCATCCTAATCACCGGCCCTACCCACGTGGCGGTGACAAAACTGATCGAAGACCTTCTCGAAGCCGCAGATTATTTGCGCCCTGTAACTGTGCGCTACGGAAAAGAAGACAAGATCAGCCCACCCCTTTTGCCGAATTGGCATCAAACCAGACTCGATGGGCTATCCACCGGCAATGCAGAGATCAATCCCCAACTGCACGAGAGCTGGCAGGCCCTGCTACGTTCTCGTAGAGGGCGTGAAGCAGCTAGCCGCTGGAGTTTTCGTGACAAGTTGATCCATGGCGCGACCTGCACTGGTATGGCCCGCAGCGACTTGGCCCTGCTCAAAGACCCCTTCGATCTAGTGATCGTCGATGAGGCCGGCAAAGCCTTCGCTGCCGAGTTGATGATTCCAGCAGCCATGGCTCGACGCTTAGTCCTAGTCGGCGATCACAATCAGCTGCCACCGACAGTGACTGCTGATGCCCTAGATGATCGAATTGGATATACGCTGCCACTAGAAGAAGTAGAAACGCTACTTCGCAAGAACTTTTTTCAAGAGCTGTATGACGGCCTAGCGCCGCAGGCCAAAGGGATGTTGACTGTGCAATACCGCATGCATGAACACATCGGTAATCTAGTCAGCGAGCTGTTCTACAAAAAACAGCTTCAGTCTTACCGAAAGGGTGGTGAATGGACCTTAACCACTGCCCGAACCCTGTTTGTTGATTTTTCCAACATGCAGAACTATCGCCACAAGAAAGCTGATAGTAGTGACATGGCGTCGTCATTGGTCAACTCGACCGAACGCGCCGCACTGTATCAACTGCTCAAGACACTAGACCAACGTGTGCGAGCGGCGGGCACACCGTTGGAGTTGTTGATTATTTGTCCCTACAAAGGGCAATTGGAAATAGTGAAGCGTGACATTGAGGGGAAGCCCTATGCGTTCAATCCGAACGTCGCCACGGTAGACGCAGTACAGGGCGGGCAGGCAGATATGGTTATCCTGCTGATGACACGTGCCAGTGGTAATGTTCAGTTTCTGCTTGATCGCCATCGCCTGAACGTGGCGCTCTCTAGGGCCCGCGACGCAGTTGTTATATTAGGGCACCTTGACTGCCTGGCACATGAGGGGCATGGCCCTGTTGCCGAGCTGATCAAAACTGGGGAGGCCGCAAAGACCTTGAAAGTAATCAGCCTTCCTGCAGATGCGCGATTTCACAAAGATCTTGTGCCGCAAGTGTTCTCTCAGCCCTGAGAACTGACCTGTCCCGGTTCAGCTGGGGGCTCTGAGCACTTGGGTACGAGTTGCATAGCGGCGTATTGAAAGCCATCACCAGCACAGACTCCGAGCCAAGAGTAGGAGTCTTGTGCTGACCGTTTCCTTGGGATCAAGGTGGTTTGTCCCGGGCTGCGTGGACACTTGAAGGGACAAGGCCCACGGCAGCAGCATTAGTCCCCTGCAATAAGGGACGCCCTTAACCCGCTACGTCGCTCTATTCGCCTACGCACGACCTGCTCCAATAGCCCAGCGCGGCTTTCCAACAGGGTGAACCAGTCCCTTGCGCGAGTAATGCCGGTGTAGAGCAACTCCTTGGTGAGCACGGGACTCAGCGCATCCGGCAGGATCAACGCGCAGTGTTCGAACTCTGAGCCTTGGGACTTATGTACGGTCATGGCAAACACCGTTTCTACTGCGCTCAGCCGGCTCGGCAGGATATGCCGCAGCTCACCGCTACCGTCATTACGCGGAAAAACGACCCGCAGAACCAGATTTGGCGGTGAACCTGGCAGCTCCGAGGGCTCTGGCAGGCGCAGGGCTATACCAACGTCTCCGTTCATTAACCCCAAGCCATAGTCGTTTCGAGTTACCAGTACCGGCCGCCCCTCATACCAACCATGGTCCTGCTCCAGCAAGCCTCGCCCCTGAAGCGCATGGGCGATACGCCCATTCAACTCCTCCACGCCCCAAGGTCCTTTACGCACAGCGCAGAGCAGCTGGAACTGGTCAAAGGCAGTCAATACACGACTCGCCCAGGCATTCCAGACCTCACCAGCATCACCCAGCGACGGTCGATATGCCTGCATAACCTCTAAGTAATGTGCATAACCACGGGGACGTCGATCAGCAGTTCCTACACCGTCGAGTAGCAGCTGCTCTAAGGCCCGATCTTGCTCTCCCGCGAGCCTCTGCACATGCAGGCTCTCATCTCCGTCGGCCAGCGTCGCCCGCGCAGTGACTGCATCGCCCGCATTGACGGCGCGCGCCAAACGGCCAATTCCAGAGCTACTACCAAAGCGCCGCGAGTGCCGCAGCATCACGATGTGCTGTGCCAGTTCCTGGTCGCCCGATATCAACTCTGCGCCAACTAATTGCTCGTCAGTCTGGGACTCTAGCCACGCACGGGTGGCTTCGTTGTACCCCCCACTCTCCGCCTCTCTGCAGAGATCGCCCAGTACCGCCCCCGCTTCCACTGAAGCAAGCTGGTCCTTATCTCCAAGCAAAATCAGTCGAGCGTGGTCAGGCAATGCGCCGAGCAGGCTGGCCATCATTTCTAGGTCGATCATCGATGCCTCATCCACCACGAGCACATCAAGCGGTAATGGATTACTCGCGTTGTGCCGGAAGTGGCGAGTGTCGGGCAGGCTGCCAAGCAAGCGGTGCAATGTAGTCACAGTGGTCGGAATCTGCTCGCGCACGTACGCCGGCACCGGCAACGAAGCCACCTGACCGCTAATCGACTCAGTGAGACGCGCCGCAGCCTTGCCAGTGGGTGCCGCCAAGCTCAATCGCAACGGCGCACCCTCAGCAAGCGCTGACTCCTGCAGCAAGGCGAGTAGACGGACTACTGTGGTGGTTTTCCCTGTGCCCGGCCCTCCCGTGATGAGGGTGAAATTTCCTCGCGTAGCAAGCGCGCAAGCCAGCTTCTGCCAGTCTGTCTGGCGTTCACCATTCAGCAGAAACGGCTCGGGGAACAATGTCGAAAGGCGAGCCGCAAGGTCGGCCGGTGTATTTGCCGGCGCTCGCAGCCGCCGCGCAATGCTGGTAGCAACTTGCTGTTCATAATCCCGGTAACGGCGCAAATACAGACAAGGACCGACTAACACCAGCGGAGCGCAATCCCCCTCTAACAACGCACTACCGGCACACGACTGTAGCCACTCCTCTAAGCTCAATCCCGCCAGTATTTGGGAGGGCAGCAACGCAGCCACCTCCGGAGCTTCGCCTTCGGGCGGCAGTGACAGGGTCAGGTCTGGGTGTCTCAGCGTCGCTTCAAGATCAAGGCATATGTGACCCTGTCCCAGTTGATGACTTGCCAACGCGGCAGCCAGGATCAGAAGCGGAGAGGCGGTGGGGTCTAACTCAATGAAGAACTGAGCCAATGCCCGGTCCAAATCGCGCAACCAGCCGCGTTCGCACCAACCTTCGAGCAGTGCAAGCGTCTCAGTGCGGTCGAAAAGCGCCGAGGACAATTCAACAGTCATGCGAAGCTCTCCTGGGACTCGCCAAGAAACAAGGCGTCTAGCTGCTCAATCAACCCTCTCGCGGGGCGAGCCTGGTAAACCCCACCCCCTGGGGAGCGCACAAACAAGTAAAGAGCTCCCCCCATATGACGGTCATAGTCGTAATCCAGTAGACGTAAACGCAGTTGACGGTGCAGCGCTAGCACGTAGAGCACGTACTGTAGGTCGTAGCGATGGGCCGCCATCGACGACTCCATCGCCTCGCGCGTGTAAGCAGCATCATCAGCGCCGAGCCAGTTGGACTTGTAGTCCGCTACGTAGTAGCGCCCCTGGTACTCGAAGGCCAAGTCAATGAAGCCCTTGAACATGCCGTTCAGTGTGTCGGCTTGCAAAGGCTGCCGCGGTAGACCGGGCAGCTCAGTACTCCTGACCAATTGATCGAGCTGCCTGACATCGACCTGCCGGGCCTCGAACCAAAACTCCAGCTCAGCCTGATACTGAGTCAAATCTCCTAGGCTCACCGAGCCCCCGTCGCCGAGGGCCATTTGCTGACTCAGCAATGCCAACAGCCACTCGTGCAACGGATCGATCCAAGCCTCGAGGCCACGACGCTGACAACGTCGTGCCACGACCTCGCGCAGCTGTGCTTGGTTCGCTAGACAGTGGGCAAAACCCTCCTCAGCAGCCAACTCCAGAAGGCCGTGCAGGAACGTTCCTGGATTCGATCCGCGAGGGAAACGATGCAGCCCCTGAGCGGACATGAGCAACGATGCCGGTACCACTTCGGAGCTGTCATCATCAGTGGAGTTCTGCATCGCCAGGCTGTCTGGCGCAGTATCCTCATGCCGACTCACCGGGATGATCGCCCCCTCGTCTAGGCGTAGTGCACTGTATGACGCAATCCACCAATGCTCAGCGGCATCCCGTTCTGGGGTGCTCCATCGAACGGGAGGGAGTTGTGCCTCATCTGCGCGGTAATACTGTTGGCTGGCTTCTGGGGCAGCTGCGACTGCACTGCGCAAAGGATCGATCAAAGGCGCCAGCCATCTGTTCAAATCTTGGCTAGCAGCTAGCGGTAGGCCACCGCCGAGCAAATACCCCAGAGCAGAATCATGTAGCCGCGACCGGTGTGCGTTACCAATTTTCAGATCCGCAACGCCCATCCAACACGCATGTCGTGCCCGTGTCAGAGCAACGTAGAGCAGGCGCAAATCTTCACCCAAACGCTCGCGCTCAGCACGCGCCAGGGTTTGTGCGTCGGCGTTGAACACCAGTCGCCGCTGCTCCCCATCATGTATCTGAATTGGCTTATCGCCATCTACCGACCGGAAGGCGCAAATGAAGGGCAAAAATACCAGCGGGTACTCCAGACCTTTGGACTTGTGGATCGTCACCACGCGCACCAGCGCTTCATCACTCTCCAGACGAAGCACCTGATCGTCCGCAGCCTGTCCCTCATTGGCTAGCAGTTCACTCAGATGTCGGATCAGCGCCAGCTCGCCATCAAGCTCAGCAGAGGCCTGCTGTAGAAGCTCAGCTAAATGCAACACGTTAGTTAGTACGCGCTCGCCCTCCGTACGCCCCATCAGACGCTGTGGCAGTGCGAAATCCTGGAGTAACTGACGCAGCATCGGCAGAACACCCTGGCGCTGCCAACGCTGGCGGTACTCCCGGAACTGCATCACTCGACGTTCCCAAGTACGCTCATTGAGGTTTAGTGCTTCTAGCTCGACGAGCTCCAGCCCCAACGTTGCACTCGCAAGCGCCGCTCGCAGCGGACGATCTTGATCGGGCTCGGCGCAGGCACGTAGCCAGAGCAAGACATCTCGTGCTTCCTGTCCGGCAAATACTGAGTCTTTGTCGGACATATACACGCTGCGCACACCGCGGGTTGCCAACTCCCCTCGAATAGCCTGGGCTTCTTTGAAATCGCGCACCAGCACTGCAATGTCGCTAGGTTGCAGCGAATCAAACTCGCCTTCGTGTCTAAATCCAGCCCTCCCCTGCTGCCCCAAATCGAGCAAACGGACAATCTCGCTGGCCGCCCCTTCTGCCATAGCCTTGAGATAGACCTTTTTTGCCACTGGTTCATCTTGGGTCAACTGCCAAGCGGTGAGGGCCGGCTGCTCCTCGCCCTCCACAGTCCAAACTTCTTCGCGACCTTCTGCATCCACGCGAATGAACGGCAGCTCATCACGTAGGAGAAATGCCCCACTCCCGACTTCAGACCGCTCAGCATGCAAGAAGAGCTCGTTCACAGCATCAACCATGTTCTGGCTGGAACGGAAGTTACGCTCTAGGTTGTAGTGCCGCCCCTGAGTAGCACGGCGTGCCCGCAGATAGGTGTAGATATCGGCGCCACGGAACGAATAGATGGCCTGCTTGGGATCTCCAATCATGAACAATCCACAGTCGTCCCGATTGGCCTCGACCTGGTAAAGCGTGTCGAAGATGCGGTACTGCAGCGGATCGGTATCTTGGAACTCGTCGATCAGCGCGATCGGGAACTGCCGACGAATTACCTCAGCAAGGCGCGGACCATTGTCACTCTGCAGCGCTGCGTCAAGACGGGACAGCATGTCGTCAAAGCCCATCTCAGCACGTTGGCGCTTTTCGTGATCGAAGCGATGACTCACCCAGGCTGCTGCGTGGCGCAGAGCTGCCTCAACTGGATCAGGGAGCCTTTTCAGTTGCTCGGGCAGCGTGATCATGGCGTTCAGGGCTGGGTGATCGGGCGGCGTCGTTTTCCAGATTTCAGCCAGGCCGTTGGGAGTCAGACGCTCGAAGCCTCTGCCAATTTTCAGTGCCACCTCAGCACCAGAGGCCCATTCCCTCAACTTCCTGCTCCAGCCCTTGTAGTCCGGCTGTTTGAGCTTACTTCCGTTGAACGCTTTGGATTCTCGTGCCTCATCTAGCAGCGATTCGATCTCATCTGCCCAGGCCGACCATGGTGCCTTCAGGTCTGACAATTCTTGCGCTCGCCTGGCCTGGCTGTGATCAATCACCTCTCGAAGCGATACGCCGTCAGGAGCATCCATCTCGCCAAGCAGATCCTGCAACTTCTTGCCAAGCCCCGCAGGGGTTTCCCAGTTCTTAACCACCCATGACAGCGCAGCCCCATCTAGCGGATAGCAATGCTGTCGCCAATAGTCACGGACTACCTCAGCCAGTAGGTCGCTGTGATCGGTCTCTAGGGTCTGGTTGAACAAGCTGCCACTGTCGAAAGCATGTTCGCGCAACATGCGCTGACACCAGCCATGGATGGTTGAGACCGCAGCCTCGTCCATCCACTGCGCAGCCAGCTCCAAGCGCCGAGCACAACTTGGCCACTCAGCTTCAGGGAAATCACCGCGCAACTCCTCGAGCAACTCGTCAGGCTCACCGTCTCCTCGAAAAACCTCCGTCGCCTGCACCAACCGCGCACGAATACGATCTCGCAGCTCTCGAGTAGCCGCATCAGTAAAGGTCACGACGAGTATCTGGGGCGGCAAGAGGGGCTCACGGAAGGCGTGCTCGCCTCCATGACAAAGGATCAGCCGCAAGTAGAGTGCGGATATGGTAAAGGTCTTACCCGTACCTGCACTTGCTTCAATCAGTCTGCTGCCATACAGCGGGAAGCGCAGGGCCAGAGGCCGTTGTGACGAACTCATGCCTGGGACTCCTCAAGCTGGGTCAGCTCACTATCCAAAAGAGATCGATAGAGCTGTTCGCTCAAAATCGGGAACTGCCCGTCTGCGATGAGCGCAGAGTAGTCGGGATATTGGCGAGCAAGGCTGGCGCTAGTGGCAACCTCACCGACGACCTTGAAGGCGCCCTCATAACAGCTTTGCGCCTTGTCCTCATCCTGGTTCTGCAGCCAATTCACAGAGGTTTTCAGAGCCACTGGCAGAGGAACCGCCATACCAGTACCCCAAGCTTGCAACCACCCACCTAGTACGCGTTCGGCATCGACCTCTGATACCGGCGCGAAGCTCAGCGACTGATCCTCCCCCACCAACAGCGTCGTCAGTGGTGCTCCGCAGGCCGCTGCAATAACGTGCATCACGTACGGCCGCAACAAACGGTGCCACTTCAAATCGTTATCGTTGGCGAGGCTACCAGGCATCAATTCCAAACGAGCCAGACGTCCATCAGCATGACGACGCAGCCCACTGAGCCAACCCTGCAGCTGTATACCGGAGGCTTCAAAAGCCAGTTGCAGGGAAGACTCTTGGCATTCGGGCCAGAGCTCGCATAGCGAGCTATATCGCTGCATCTGATTTGGCAATGGCCCCAACAGATCTGCACGGTACTGCTCGCCAAAGCCAGCAAGCGGCAGTTGACCACTGCGCCTCAATCGATTGGCAGCTGCTTCCAAAGCACCCTCGCGATCTGCTTGCGGCACTGCCAGTGCAGCTTTGAGCAATTGATCCTGCAATTGATAGCGTTCCAAGCCATCAAGGCCAAAGGGCTCGCTATCAAACTGCGTCTGCTCCTCTTCGTCCAAGTACACCCTTAGGCGACGCGTAAAGAAGTACTTAACCGGATCCTTCAGGAAGCTCTGCAATTGCTCGGGGCTGACTTTGCGGCTCTCCTCCCACTGAGAAAGGGCAGGCGCCGCTGTTGGTGCAGCTACCTGCGCATACAGCTCAGCCCACTCGTGGGCGTAGCTAAATAGACCTGGCTCACCCCCAAAGTACCGGCGACTAAAGGGTTGAAGAGGGTGCACCGTAGTCAGCGCCGTAAGCAGTTTCCCTGCTCTCGACAAGCGCCACCCACTAGCCAAGTGATCGCGCAACTGGCCGATCAGTACTGATGGAGGACGTTCGCTATTGTCACGAATGCTGCGTCCGGCCCAGCTCACATAGAGTCGTTCACGAGCAGCCAACAACGCCTCAAGCAGCAGATAGCGGTCGTCCTCGCGTCGCGATCGGTCTCCAGGGCGGTAATCACCAGCCATCAGATCAAAGTCCAGCGGCGCCTGACTGCGCGGATAGTCACCATCATTCATGCCCAGCAAGCAGACGTGACGGAATGGGATGGCTCGCATCGGCATCAACGTGCAAAAATTTACCGATCCAGCCAAGAATCGCTGACTCAGCCGCCCCTGATCGAGGTTTGCCAACCACGCCTCGCGCACCACGGGCAAGGGCAGCATCTCGCTCAATGCCGCAGTATCACAAAGCGCTAACCAGCCCTCGAGAGCGTCCAGCAGTTGAGTACGCAACATCTCATCGCGATCGCTACAGGGCAGGAAGAAAGCCTCCAGCAGCCCGCGCAAACGCTCTCCCCAAGTCGACGGGACAGCAGGCTCTCGAAGAACCTGCAAATGTCGATCGAGTGCGTCCAGCAAACGAGTTAGTGGACCTATCAGCACTGCATCGAGGCCACCCACCTCATCGTAAGGCTCGATCTCGGCAAAGCTCCCAGCAGCCCCAACTGCATATCCCAGCAGCATGCGTCGAAGACCGAAGCGCCATGTGTTCTGCTCCAGCCCTTCACTCTGGCCTAGAGACTGACGCTGGGCAGCGTCCAAGCCCCAACGCACGCCAGCACCCTCAAGCCAACGACGAAGCGTCGGCATGTCCTCTTCAGCGATGCCAAAGCGCGCACGTACAGCTGCTACATCCAGAAGGTCGAGTATTTCGCTGACACTAAGTCGGCTCTCAGGTAGACGCAGCAAATGCTCCAATGCAATCACTAGAGGTTCTTTGCCACGTACGCCTTGGTCAGCCAAGGTGAACGGGATGAACCGCGCGTCCCCAGGGATGAACTGACCGAAAACCGCCTGAATATGCGGCGCATAGGCATTCACGTCCGGCACCATCACGATTACATCGCGCGGCCGTAGGCTCGGGTCGGAGCTAAAGCACGCCAGAAGCTGATCGTGCAGCACCTCCACTTCACGCTGAGCGCTGTGGGCTACATGGAAGCGCAACGAGCTATCAAGATCAGGATCCACCGGCGGATGAGTCGCTCGAGTTTCGGCCAGCGTGCGCAGATCCAGGATGTCGTTCTGCAACTGGCCAAGCAACGTGCTTTGAGGAGCCACAGTGAACAAATCGATGCGCTCGAACCGCTCACGATAACGCTCAGGCTCGTCATACCGGTCGAGTAGGTTGATGTAGTCGCGCCCTTGTTTCCCCCACGCAGCCAACAACGGCTGAGCATGTTGGTACATCTGCGTGTCGTCGAATGGCCCGCTTAGTCCACCTTTACGCTGCTGCCGTCGGTAGTCGTGGAGTAGCAGATCCTTGTCTTCGACAATATCGCCCCAGTGGTGCTGGCAAGGATTGTGGACATACAGCATGACCTGGGTAAAACGTGCCATTGCCTGCAGCGCCTCCAACACCTGGGCTGGCAAGGAAGAGATCCCGAAGACCGTCAACCGACGCGGCAGGCCCGGTGGTCGCTCCTCAAGCTCTCGCAGGCGGGCTACGAAGCGTGGGTGCACGCCGGCCCGGCTCTCCGCCAAATGCTCGTGCCCTACATCGCTGAGCAAGGCGCGCCACAAAGCCGGCTGCCACCGAGAGGTATCGTCTAACAGACGCTCGCCGCCACGCGATGTGCGTAGCCGATCCTGCCCCTCGGCCCAATCAGCCAACCAGTCGGCGCGGTAAACCTGGTATTGGTCAAACAGATCTGCCAAGCGCTCGGCCAATTGGTATCGCTTACGCAGATCGCTGTCGTCCGACAAAAAGCGGCGCAAGGGAACGAAAGCATCGTCAGCGAGCAAGCCAGGGAGCAATCGCATCAGACGCCACGTCAGGGGGGCCTTGTCCAACAGCGATTGAGGAGGAATCGCGTCCTTACCCAACACGGTGCGGTAGGCTTGCCACAGAAAGCGCGCCGGCAGATCAACGTCAAGCGCCGCGGCTATCCCACAGCCGTCGTGCTCAGCGAGCGCAAGCTTAAGCCACTGAGTGATGCCATTGCTTTGCACCAGTAGTACTTCGTTTTCCAGTGGCCGCAATGGGTAGCGGCGCATCCACTGCACCGAAAGAGAACGCAGCTCTTCCAGGTGATTGCCGTGGATGATGATCAGGCCAGGCTCAAGCTCCTGCATCAGTCAGGTTCCTGCATATGCACAGAAGGGAAACGTTAAAGGAGCGCGACGACAACGGATGTCGTCACCACCAACTCATGGCTCACAAAGCGCGCAACAGCGTTGAAGCAGCATCGCTAAACGGCAACCGCCACTGCCGCATCCGGTCCTTTCTCTGGGGGCGTCGTCACGGCGGGAGAGTTGAGGAATATCACCACTTCAAGCGCACGTAGCGGCGAAACCGCATACCCCATTTTCCGATTGACGGAGGCATGGAGCTCAGGGAATCGATCGTCCTGCTGCAAGCGCTGCAGCAGTCCCAGATAGGTTTCATACTCGCCGGCGTTGTTGACTCGATAAGCGTGTGCAGGCTTCTGGTGTAGGAAGCGATAGATCCTAGAGTCCCAGATTGCGAATGCCTCAGGATTCACAAAGTGCAGCAGCTTGGATGCCCCAACGACAGAGCGATTAACGAGACCTGCTAGTTGCTCAATCTCTTCACAGCTAAGGCGTCCAGCAGTGCGAGCTTTGTTGAGCAATGCCACCCCGGCATGTACATCAATCGACTCGCTGACGTGGATCTCCAAAATGGTTGGCATCCACCCGTACACCATGTGAGCACCGCAAACGAAGGCCTGCTCATCCAGTACGTACGGCGTCTTCAACGCCGACAAAATATGGGGGTAGGCGCGGATGTAGGACTGCGCTCGGTCAATTTGGGTGAACGGCTCAATCTGGAAAACATCGTTCATGTCACTACTTCCTCAGACCGGCTCCAGCCGGTAGGTAACAAACGGGTCAATAAGCTCAAAGAACAGCTCCCCCTCAGATCCAGCGACTGGCGTCGACGCAGCGCTCCAGAAGGTCGAAGTCTGGCGAATGTAGCGGCAGAGCTGCTCCACCAGACGGTCCTTGTGGAGTAAGTCCTCAAGCTCTTCGCGTCCCAAGCCAGGCATGAACAGCGGCGCTACCTGCTGTTTTTGCGCAGGCTCTAGTGCGGTAAATGCATTGCCATTGCTGCTCACCCAACGAGTGATCACTCGAATATCTGGATGCTCACGCGCATCACGCACGGGGAGCTGCGCAATTCGTACATGGTCTGGATCGACGATCACGCGGCACGCAATGTAGTGCTCGCCCTCATTGAGGGGGGCACTCGCGTTGGCAAGCGCCATTTCGGGAGTGGGACTGGCATAGATAGCGTGCCGCCGGGAGGGCATGCTCAAAGGCCTTAGCCACTCCCAGAGGTTATCCACCACATAAGGCACGTTGCTTGGGATGCGAGCGGACGAATGCCTCCGCTGTCCTTCTCTTGCCTTAGCTATCTGGTTGGACGGAATTGCCCTGAAAAGCTCCATGCCGCCTCCCTGCTGCACCATAAATTTGAGCTCAAGCATCCTACTATCGATGGATGGCCATTTGACACTTATCAAACTAGGCAGAAATTTATTTCGCCCCTCCACTTCCTAGCCTTATTGCAATATCACGCTCAAAGCGCTAAAGCAGCCACCCGGATCACGGGAAGCGAGGCCATGGGTAGGAAGAGACTCCTCATCCGATTGAGCATGTCGGTGGACCCGCACGGGCTGATGCCCATCGTTGATCATTCGCTTCAGCCTATTTTCAACAGCCATGCGACAGCTCGTGTCGCAAGCAAACAGGGATGACTGAGTGGAACAGCTTTATCGCCAAGACCTAATCCTTGGCCTACTTCCGAACAAGGAAAATGCGCTCGATAGCGCCGCCGTTCATCAACGTGTAACCAGCCAAGGGCTCGACGTCGACAAGCGCACCATCCAGCGGGATCTGAGTGAGCTCGAGCTGAAGTATCCCCATGTGCACAGTCGCCTTAAGGGCAGCGGAAAAGCTAAATTGTGGTGGGCGGACAAGTCGCTCTCACGCCTTAGCATGTTGCCGACCGATGCGATGAACCTTGTCATGATCATGGATCATGCATCCCGGTTCGGTATGGAGGCACAGGTACAAAAGCTCGCCTCTATTCGGGAATACGCAAGATCCTTGCTGAAGGGAACCCGTCCTGCCCAGGACTGCTCCGGCAAGATCATCAGCAATACACGCTTTGTAACCCTGGCCCCAAGCTCAGTGTCCCCTGAAGTTCTCGAAGTGATGCAGCAAGCGCTGCTGGACGACTGCAGCGTGAAAGCCAGTTACCTGAAGCGCGGAGCTCAAGAGCCCAAGGAGCTCCATCTCAAGCCCCTGGGCCTGTCTTACCAAGACTCCAATATCTATCTGTCCTGCATCTTCAAGGGCCTGCCGAAAGGCAACATCGCGGCGCTGCCTCTACACCGTTTTCTTTCAGCTCGCTCGACGGGCGAAGACCTGCCATCCCCCCCCAATTACCACATAAACTCCATCGCCGCCCAGAAAAGCCTGGTAAGTCTGAAGACGGATAATCCGGTCCAGTTGAAGCTACGCGTGAGCGAAACGCTACATGAGCGCTTGCTGGAAAACGCACTCACGAGTGACCAGCACTTGGAAGCGAGTGCTCCAGGCTGGTGGATCATGACCGGCAGCCTGCACCTAAGCCAGGGACTCGATCTATGGCTACTGAGCCAAGGCGAGCACCTGGAGGTACTTGAGCCAATTGAGTTACGTGAACAAATGGCCGAAACGGTAACGCGCATGGCTATGCTCTACGAAAAGAGATAGTCCCTACGACATGAGGTGTCGCACACGTCCTGCATGCTGTCTCCTGTCACCCAGATAAGGAGACCCTAGAATGAAAACTTACTCTGCATTCCTGCAACGTGTTGCTCCCAATGCCGGCCCTCGCGCCAATTTCACCATCACGGTTCAGGCCGTTAGCTCGGAAATGGCACGAGTGACGGCAGAAGCTCAGTACCCCGGATACAAATGCGCCAGTGCGCCGGTGCAGGTGCGCTGACGATGGGCCTCCGCCGTTGGCGAACTCGCGATTATCTCTGTCATCTCCATTGCCAGAGCGAAGATCTCGAAAGTGATGCAACGCTTCTGGCATGTCAGACTCAGAGTCGCCGAGAACTGACCGTAGGGTGCTTCGAAATAGCGCTGGTAGCGGCAACGGAAACCGAGGCCAGGCAAATACTGCGCTGTATGCTAAAGCACTACAACGCTGCCCACTCCGTAGGCCACCAGCATTATTACCTACACCACTTCACTGCTCTCAGCCTGAACCAGGATTGGCCTAAGGGGCATTTCAATGAGCTCCACTGGCTGAATACCTCAACAACCAGCCCAATGCCCTGGGAGCTCCTGTCCGAGTTAGCGGACACTCTTCATATCCATCACTTCACCCCACCCAGCCCCGATATCCAGTCTCCCGCTCACCACTATCGATGGCGAAACCGGCAGGATCTGACCGCGTTCTGGGCCAGCCTGTACCAGGCCAGGGAAGCCCAGAACATTCTCGGACTCGACTGGAGCAGCTATGCCACATGGTCAACAGGCCTCTGTATTGGCCAAGTATCCGCAGGTTGGGGCACCACACCCGCCACCGCAGTTGCGGCCCTGTTGGCCGAGATAAAACTCGAGATGCATGGACATGCAGCTCAAGCCTTGCTGGTGATCGAAGCCAATCACAGCTTCACATTAGGTGACTACGCCAACACCCTGGACCTTCTTGGAGTGGCCATCGGTTGCGAAGTAATCGCCACGGGTTGGCAGGCTGCCAACTATGTAGGCTACGGCCTCAAGCTACTGATATTTGCTCCTGTATGAATGACAAAGATAGCCACCAGCTAGCGGGAAGGTCACCTCTGATGACAGCTCCAGCAGAGACTCTGAAGCCCCCAAAAGATGGAAATCTCCATAGAACAGCCAGGAGTGCTCCTTGCACAAAGAGACGATATGTTTTCGAAGGCGAGCGTCCATCCGCATGCAAAAACTCATAAGATAGCGACGAGGAGTGCTCGGGCCTCCGCCTGGGCAATTAGGAGGGACGAAATTGGGTGCACAAGCAATGGGACCTATTGGTCTGACTAATAATCAACGTCTCTTTGCGGAGTACCTTGCCGACCTGTGGGGCAAGCTGGAAGTTACAGCAGAGAGCCGTGACTTCCCTAGTGATGAAGGTGCTGCGAGCAATAGCGTCCCCTCTGCAAAATGTTCCGGCAGGGCAGGACTCCTACATGGCTACCGTATTAGTCAATCCAGGCACTGGAAGCCTTGGCGCACTCGCATTGTCAAGCCCGTCCAGCACTGGTGGTGCCACTCACTTTCGGAAGCATTTTTCCACTACTCCTGGCCTGAGGACCCTCAACCGAACTCCTTCCAGCATATCGCTGCTCGCTTACGGCAAGCACTTGCAGTGAAAGATCAAGCCGCCACACGTCACGAATGCTTGGCTATCTTCAAGTGGGGTGGTGTCGCGCGAAAAGCAAACGATAAGTCTCGAGTCTGGGTAGAGGACCAATATCAGAAAATTACTCTATGCCAATCCATTATGCAGGCAACTCAACTGCTTCAGCCGGGTTCTTCGCAGGCGCTTGGTGCATTCGATGGTCGCGGGCTCCTGATGAACGCCGCCATGACAAAGGTTTATGCGGCAGCTGACCCAGCTAACATCATCATCTATGACGGGCGTGTGGGGGCAGCATTGGGACTCTTGGCGCGCTACTGGCTTGAGATGTCCCACATTGCAGGTGTGCCTGCTGATCTGGCGTTTCGTTGGGGACGAGGGCAAGGCAGCGCGAAGAGGGATCCTTCTCTTGGAGGTTACAGTTTTCCAGAGCTGTACTCCCCCAGTACGAAAACTCATCATAAAGATGAAGTGTGGGCAGGCCAGGTACGGTTAGCAGGACAGCTCCTGAAACAGATGATGGTCCTTAACTCAAGCATTGCGTCTATCGGCGACATCGAGAAAGCACTCTTCATGATTGGCTTCAGCGTAGAACCTCAGTTCCCTCCTCAGCCGCTCCCACATGTGTCGTAACAAGACCTGAATTGCGATGGCGGTTCGGAGCGACAATACCGCCCCGAACCGGCGGCAGACCGAAGAATGTGCCCGCTATAGTCGACAAGCTCCTAGCCTGCGGACAGAAGTCTGAAGGCCAACGACATAACCTGTCGCAACACTGAGGCATACTGTCCCAGTTAGTTAGACAGCCACCGAACCTCGCCCAGGAGATTGCCATGTCATCCAGATAACTCTTCAGGAGTCACGACATGGCACGCACCTTCCGGCGCCGCACCTGCCAGTACGACTTTATTTATGCCCTCTGGGACATCGACGAACCTGATTGGAACTTCAAGTCCGTTGCCGTCCGCCGGCGACTGGCACGCTTTCACAGCGACAGTTTCTTCAGTTGGCGCAAACGTCCGCCGCGTAAATTCCGCAAAGTGGATGACCGCAAGCTTCGTCAGATTAACCAAGCGGCCTTGAAGCGCTGGCTTCGGTGGCCGTACAAGGAGCCGCTGTTCATGGATATTCGGCGCTGTCCTGCATGGTGGCCGATATAATCGAGCTCTATCTGCAGATCCTACATAAGCACTCTGCAAGTGCGCGTAGGCCTGGGGCTTGCGATGACTAAGCAAGCCCTGGTTTCAAAGAAATTTCAGACCTGTATCACCTAAGCGAAGACGGGCACGTATGGCCCTCTTCAGCCCTTTCCGTTGAACAGGAGTCTGAAAAATGCCGATTTACTGCCCTTCCTGTAATTCTGAGCACATTCGTACCCGCAATTTCGCCCGCAAAGTGGGCGGCGCAGCCGGAGCACTCGGTGGTGCTGCGACCGGTGCCGCCAGCACGGTCACTGGCGCCCAAAGTGGCGCGGCTCTGGGCGCCGTTGCGGGTCCCATTGGCGCCGTACTCGGTGGCGTAGCAGGCGCAATCCTGGGCGGGCTGGCCGGTGGCGCCGTTGGCAGCCTGGCCGGTGCCCGCATGGGTGAGGAAATCGATGCCCGGGTGCTCGACAACTTCGAATGCCAGGCCTGCGGCCACGTGTTTTCGGTCAGCGAAAACTAGCCCTCCCTTGTAGCACCCCACTCCCACGCGCCGCCTTTCCCTCACTTTTTCCGCACACCGATGCGCGCTGCTGAAGCGCGCATCGGCGCTCGCCAGCTCATCTCTGGCAAGGAGATTTTTATGGCTCATCTCATCGAACAAATGGCTTATGTCGGTGCCACGCCGTGGCATGGCCTGGGCAATCAACTCACCCAGCAACAACCCATCGAGGTCTGGCAACGTGAAGCCGGCATGGACTGGGAAATTCTCGAGAGTCCGGTTCACTTCAAGTCCGACGCCATCGGCCATCTCGGCACCATCCACTCCTTCCCCGAGCAGAAGGTTCTCTATCGCTCGGACAGCAAAGCGCCGCTGTCAGTGGTCTCCCAGCGTTACCACACCGTGCAGCCACGCGAAGTACTGGAATTCTACCGCGACCTCACCGAGGTCTCTGGCTATGAGCTGGAGACCGCTGGCGTACTCAAGGGTGGTCGAAAGTTCTGGGCACTGGCGCGCACGGGACAAGGCACAGCCCTTAAGGGCAATGACCAGGTGAATGGCTATCTGCTGCTGGCCACCTCCTGCGACGGCACCCTGGCTACCACGGCGACGCCGACCACGGTGCGCGTGGTGTGCAACAACACCCTGACCATCGCCCTGGACGGCTCCAGCCGGGCGATCAAGGTGCCGCACAACACCCGCTTCGATCCGCAGCTAGTGAAGAAGCAACTCGGCATCGCCGTCTCGCAATGGGACGAGTTCATGTATCGCATGCGGACGTTGGCTGAGCGAAAAGTGAAATCCAAGGAAGCGCTGAGCTTCATCACCACGGTACTCGGTGACAGTTCGCCCACCAGTCAGCAAGGCAAGGCTGTGCCGAACATTCGCGCCATGCAAAAGGTGGAAAGCCTGTACCAAGGACACGGCCGAGGCAGTCAGTTGGATTCGGCGCGAGGCACCGCCTGGGGACTGCTCAATGCCGTCACCGAGTTCGTCGATCACGAGCGTCGTGCGCGCAGTAACGAGTACCGCATGGACTCGGCCTGGTTCGGCCAGGGCGCCCAGATCAAGCAACGCGCCCTGGATGCCGCACTGCGCCTGGTCGCCTAACCCGCTCGCTCATCAATCCTCTCGCCCGATCAGCCTCGCGCTGATCGGGCGTTTTTATGTCTGCAGGTGAATACGATGAAAGCAATCTCATTGCATGACAGCACCCGCCCCCGTCCGGCCCTGCGCCTGGTCAGCACCAAGGATCTGACTCGTGACGAGTGGCTGTCAGTGCGTAAACACGGTATCGGCAGCTCGGATGCCGCCGCCGCTGTCGGCCTCAATCCCTACCAGTCGCAGCTGGAGCTATGGCTGGAGAAGACCGGCCGCGATGCCCTGCTGCCCCAGAGCGATCCCCACGATGAAGACAGCCCCACCTACTGGGGCAACATCCTAGAACCTATCGTGGCCACCCATTACACCCAACGCACTGGTAATCGAGTACGGCGGATCAATGCCGTGCTGCAGCATCCCGATCCCACACTGAGTTGGATGCTCGCCAATATCGACCGCGAGGTGATCGGCGCCAGCGCTGTACAGATCCTCGAATGCAAAACCGCCGGCATCAACGGTGCGCGCCTCTGGAAAGAAGGCGTACCGGTGTATGTGCAACTGCAGGTCATGCACCAGTTGGCAGTGACCGGCAAACAGGCCGCCGATGTGGCTGTACTGCTCGGGGGTCAGTACCTGGAAATCCATCGCATCGAGCGCGACGACGAACTCATCGCGCGGCTGATTGAGTTGGAGCGGGACTTCTGGAGCTACGTACAACGCGACACGCCGCCACCGGCGGATGGCTCCGACTCAGCGGAGCAGGCGTTGCGCTGTCTGTACCCACTGGACAGTGGCAGCACCCTGGACTTCACCCAGAACCCGCATCTGTCGGGCGCCTTTGATGAACTGCAATCGGTTCGTGCCAACCTGGAAGCCCAGGGCAAACGCGAAGCCGAACTGAAGCAGCAACTGCAGCAAGCCATGGGGGATGCCAGCCGGGCGCAGTTCGCCAATGGCTCGGTGTCCTGGCGCAAGGCCAAGGACAGCGTGGTGCTCGACGTACCGCTACTGCTCAAGGAAAAGCCCCACCTCTTGGCGCGCTATCCCAGCACCAAGACCGGCAGCCGCCGCTTTCTGATCCTCTGATCTCGTTTCCCCCATTGGCCACTCCGGCGCTCCTGCGTCGGGGTGGTCTTTTTTATTCCTCCACTGGAGAACCACCATGCTCAAAGGCTTGGCTATTACCCCGCCGGTGCTCGGGCGGATTTCCATCGGCAAGGTCGTCGAAAAGAACGGCAAGCGCCTGCCGGAGAAGGACGACCAATTCACCATTACCTCGCAGGTGCAACTGCGCGATGGGTGGATCAATCATCCCCTGGACGAAGCATTGCGTAAGGCCCAGGGCGGCAAGATCCGCTGCATCCCGATTCGACTGATGTTCAACGCACCGGAGCTGAATTTTCGCGCCGAATATTGCCTGTTCGACCGGCAGTCAGGGCGCCCGGTATGTGTTGGCAATGGCGAAACCTGCAAGCGTCGTGGCCAGGACGGTATCGAGTCGCTGCCCTGCCCTTCACCCGATGCCTGTCCTCTGGCTAAGGGTGGAGCTTGCAAGCCCTACGGTCGACTCAACGTGGTCATCGGCGATGAGGATGCGCTGGGTAGCTTCGTCTTTCGCACGACCGGCTTCAACAGCATCCGCACCCTGGCGGCGCGACTGCAGTACCTGCAGGCCATCTCCGGTAATCGCCTGGCCTGTCTCGCCCTGGAGTTGCGCCTGCGCGGCAAGTCCACCCGTCAAAGCCATGGTTCGCCGATCTTCTACGTCGACATCACCGTACGTAACGGCGTTGCCCTAGAGCTGGCATTGCAGCAGGCGCGTGAGCTCGATGAACTACGCCAGGCTTCGGGGTTTGATCAGGCGGCCCTGGATGCCACCGCTCGCCTGGGCTTTGCCAATGGCGCCTTCGAGGACAGCGAGGACGAAGGCAACGCCATCGTCGATGAGTTCTTCCCTGCGCCGTCTACCGATACGCCAGCCCAAGCGTTATCGCAGCCCAAGCACTCGGCGCCCCTGCCAACGACTGGCAAATCCCGCTCCACGCTTTCCAGCTTACTGAAAGAACGTGCCGAAGCGCGCTCGCTCGAGAACCCACCCGCCTGAGACGGCATAAACAGGAGCCCCTTTGGGCTCCTGCCGTCCATCACATCTCTTCACTGTCACTGGATGCCAACCGGCATCCGTTCGGAGGCCCCATGACTCTCAATCCCTTTCTCCGCGGTTACGACAAACTGTCCATCCAACTGCTGGTACAGGACCTGCAACCAGGTGGCTCGCTGCGAGCGTTGTCCTACGTGATCCACGCAAAGGACCGGGATCACACGCTGGTCCTGGGTGTACAGCCCACACTGGAGCAGGCGCAGCAAATCGTTGAACGGCTGACCTTCGCGACTGGGCATTTCAGCCGCTGCTGGGAAATCAGTACTGCGCATCTGCCAGAAGCCGTCGTGGATTACTTGTTCAGCCTCGCTTATGCCGATAGACCACTGCACTTACGCGAACTACACATCGAGTTCTTCGAGATGTCCGGACACAGTGTCGTCGGCTGCAAACTGAGAAATACCCCCTGGACGGAGGATAACCTGGAACTGTTCAGCACCCGCCCGGCCGATTTGCGCCAGCGGCAGCTGGACTACGGCTTGCCCGTGGAATTCGTCGACATCCTGCACCTGGCTGGGCAAGCCAATGTGCGCTTTCTGATCTTCGATCCGGATGCGCCGTCGCTGGCGGGATTGCCCTGCTTCACGAACATTGCCTAATTCAGCGGACCTTCCCCTGCTTCCGGCTAAGCCGCCCGCTCAACTGCTCCACGATCTCCATCACCAACAGACGATCCGCCTCGTTCAGTCCACCCAACAGCTGGCTGATTCGGCTCGCCTGATCGGTCACGCGTGAACTCGACTCGTTGAGCAGTTCGGCGGCTTCGCACTCGAAGACAGAGGCCAGCTCGAGCAAGCGCAGCACCGTCGGAATGACCACCCCACGCTCAATGCGCGATACCGCCTCGCTTCCCACTCCGAGGCGCTCGGCAACTTCCTCTTGGGTCATGCCACAGCGAACCCGCTGCTTGGCAATCGCTCGGCCCACAACTTCAGCCAAGTGCTTCTGATCAATCTCGGACATGGCACCTCCCATCTCAACTTCGATGGTTGGCTATCCACTGATTGACATGAAGGACACAAAAAGATGAATCTCAACTCATAAGGTCGAACATCCACTGCCAATTTGAAGGATCTGGTTCTGCAGGAAGCAACCCGCGTCTCTCACCTCTACTCCCTCACTCCATCCCTACACCATTCGAGGTCATCATGAACCTGCGAAAGCTTATGCTCGTCCCCTTGCTGCCCATGGCGCTCACTGGCTGCAACGACGACATCGATACTGTCAAAAACGCCCGCATGCAGGTGAACGAGCAATTCACCATCGATCAGGCGTTTAGCAATCGGAATATCTGCAAGAGCGTCGACTGGGAAATCATCACCGACGATCGAAATCGCAAGCTGGTGCAGTACAAGTGCCATATCGCCGATATCGAGCCCTACTACGAGAACGAACGGCAACGTCAGAAGAACAACCTGGTCAGCTACCTGGCCTCGCAGCAGCCCCAGATCAAGCCGTTCCTGGAGTCAGCCCGGGTGGAGCTGGAGTCCGCCGAAAAGTCTCTCAACGCCCCTGTCCTCAACAAGACACCGCTGGAAATCGATCGACTCAGCGCACTGCTGAATCTCAGCGAAATGCTCAATGAAAACCCGCCATGGAAATCCCTGCGGGGCTACGTCAACCCTCCGATTGGGCAAGAGCTCGTGTCGCTCAGCCAACGCTTTTACAACCAGTACCCGCCCGACAAATCCAACCCGCAACGCTTCGCCGCCTATCAGCAGGCTGAACAGGAGTTACTCCAAGCTATAGCCACTGTTCGTCCTCAGCTGCAGGCCGCTATCGAGGAGGAGCGCGCTCGCCTTGCTGGTATCCAGCAAACGCGGGGTAACGAGTCCTCCGCCTATGCCCAGCAGCGGCTCGCCAAGGCACGGGAGGCCATGGACAAGTTGCAGGGTCAGTACGAAACCCAGTTGGCAGCGCTCGACGCTGAACGTGCGCAAAAACTCGCAGCGTTTGATAACGCCGCCACCATCGAGTCCGTTGCCGAGGTCTTTCAGTGGGTGGTGAAAGGCGAGCAGGTCGAACTCGTGTGGTCGGGCCTGGAGGGCGACTACAGCGACGGCCAGGTCAAGCGATTTGGCCACGAGAATCGGCTAGGCAGCTTGCGCGACGTTTACAGCAATACCGCCAAAACCTATGCCGAGCTGCGCCAGAAAGCTCCGCTGATTTAGGACCACCGTCATGATCACGTTGAAAGCCGCCATGCCGGCACTACTGATGCTATCGCTCAACGCATATGCCAATGGTTACTGCGACACCCGGCAAACGCCGCAGGCAGTAGAAACCTGCTACCAACAATCCCTGCAGGGTCTCAAAAGAGCTGTCGACAAGTCGTTGGCCAGAATTCTGAATAGCCCCGACTACAACCAGGCGACAAGGACACAGGTCGTGAACGATCAAAAGGCATGGGAGCGAAAGGTTCAAGCAACCTGCCAGAACTACGTCTGCGTCGAGTCCAGCCTCCAGGCGCGCATAGGACAGCTCAATCGCCTGGCGCAACAAAAGCCGGCCGCCACCAAAATGGATCCTGACACTTGCCTGGACACCTGGGTCGCAGCCTATCGCCGGGAAGAAGGCGAAGAGGCGGCGGTCACCCATGACCAGATTACGGAATGGCAGGGTTGGTGTAGCGAAGGCAAGCTGCCGAAAGAGTGAGTCCCATCACTAGATAACGGATGCGCCCCGCGGCGCCTCCCACCGAACAGCCTGATCCGGCAACGGGTCAGGCTTTTTTATGCCCGCAGAAAACCTATGGAACTCATCCAATGACAACCAAGTTCAAGGCCGGAGAAACCACCGGCACCTACATCGCGAATGCCCCGCTTACGGAGCACGACATCCTGGCGATGGCCAAACACCTGGCCAGCCAGCGGCTGCGGAAAGGTCATCCCTTGCATGACCCCACGGAGGTATTCAGCTACCTGCAGATCCTCCTGCAGGAGTACGAGCACGAAGTATTCGCCGTACTCCTGCTCGACAACAAACATCGTGTCATCCAGTTTCAGGAGCTGTTTCGCGGCACGCTGGATGGCGCCAGCGTCTATCCTCGGGAGGTCGTCAAGCTCGCCCTCGCCCACAACGCTGCAGCGGTCATATTGGTGCATAACCACCCTTCAGGCGATCCGGCCCCAAGCCAAGCGGACCGCGTACTAACCACCAAACTCAAACAGGCGCTGGAGTTGGTTAGCATACGCACGCTCGATCACATTGTTGTCGGTAGTGAAGGCTGCGTGTCACTGGCAGAAATGGGCTGCCTATGAAGCGAGGGAGGAGCAGCATAGAATTGGCCATGCAGTTCCGAGGCGCGATCAATGCCGCAACAATTGCTTCACTTCACTCAGCGAAGAAACAAT
>NZ_JARJLT010000071.1 GCF_029335315.1 Pseudomonas citronellolis | reverse complement strand
GCCCGGCACAGGAATAGCCCGGTTCCCCGGAAAGCACATTGTTTCGTGCGCCACGGACGACCATGGCGCAGACCGAATAGCGGCGGGACGGCCCGCCACCCCATGGGGACTTCCTCATGTTCGACAAGCTCCTGATCGCCAACCGCGGCGCCATCGCCTGCCGCATCCTGCGTACCCTGCGTGAACTGCGCGTCGGCGGCGTGGCCGTGTACGCCGAGGCCGACGCCGCCAGCCTGCACGTGCAACAGGCCGACCAAGCCTTCGAGCTGGGCGCGGGCCCGGCCGCCAGCACCTACCTGGTGGTCGACAAGATCCTCGCCGCCGCCCGCGCCAGCGGCGCCGGGGCGATCCACCCCGGCTACGGCTTCCTCTCCGAGAACGCCGCCTTCGCCGAGGCCTGCGAAGCCGCCGGCATCGCCTTCGTCGGCCCCACCGCGGAGCAACTGCGGGTGTTCGGCCTGAAGCACACCGCCCGCGCCCTGGCGCGCGAGCAAGGCGTACCGATGCTCGAAGGCACCGACCTGCTGGACAGCCTCGACATCGCCCTCGCAGCCGCCGAACGGGTCGGCTACCCGGTGATGCTCAAGAGCACCGCCGGCGGCGGCGGCATCGGCATGCGCGTGTGCCGCTCGGCGCAGGAACTGGGCGAAGCCTTCGAGGCGGTGAAGCGCCTGGGGCAGAACAACTTCAGCGACGCCGGGGTGTTCATCGAGAAATATATCCAGCGCGCCCGCCACCTCGAAGTGCAGGTGTTCGGCGACGGCGCCGGCGAGGTCATCGCCCTCGGCGTGCGCGACTGCTCGGTGCAGCGGCGCAACCAGAAGGTACTGGAGGAAACCCCGGCGCCGAACCTGCCGACCGGCATGGCCGACGAGCTTTGCGCGGCGGCGATCAAGCTGGCCAAGGCGGTCAGCTACCGCAGCGCCGGCACCGTGGAATTCGTCTACGACAGCGAGGCCGAGCGCTTCTACTTCCTCGAAGTGAACACCCGCCTGCAGGTGGAGCACGGCGTCACCGAGCAGGTCTGGGGCGTCGACCTGGTGCGCTGGATGATCGAACTGGCCGCCGGCGAGCTGCCGCCCCTGGGCGAACTCGCCGCCGCGCTGAAACCCAGCGGCCACGCCATCCAGGCGCGGCTCTACGCCGAAGACCCCGGCCGCGACTTCCAGCCCAGCCCCGGCCTGCTCACCGCCGTGCGCTTCCCGGCGGCCGACGGCCGGGCCCTGCGCATCGATACCTGGGTCGAGGCCGGCTGCGAAATCCCGCCCTACTTCGACCCGATGATCGCCAAGCTGATCGCCTGGGCGCCCAGCCGCGCCGAGGCCAGCGCCGGCCTCGACCGGGCGCTGGCGGACACCCTGCTGTACGGCGTGGAAAGCAACCGCGCCTACCTGCGCCAGATCCTCGCCGACGCCCCCTTCGCCAGCGGCTCGCCCTGGACCCGCTGCCTGGAAGGCCTGCGCTACCACGCCGACACGGTCGAAGTGCTCGGCGCCGGCACCCAGACCAGCGTCCAGGACTACCCCGGCCGCCTCGGCTACTGGGCCGTGGGCGTGCCGCCGTCGGGGCCGATGGACGACCGCGCGCTGCGCCTGGGCAACCGCCTGCTGGGCAACCCGGAAGGCATGGCGGCGCTGGAGATCACCCTCGGCGGCCCGACCCTGCGCTTCAACACCGACGCCGTGGTCGCCGTCACCGGCGCGCCGCTGGCCGTGCAGCTGGACGGTCGCGAGCAGGCCATGGACACCAGCCTGTTCGTCGCCGCCGGCTCCACCCTGAGCCTCGGCGCCATCGCCGGGGCCGGCGCGCGCAGCTACCTGTGCCTGCGCGGCGGCCTGCAACTGCCGGACTACCTCGGCAGCAAGAGCACCTTCACCCTCGGCCAGTTCGGCGGCCACGGCGGCCGCGCCCTGCGCGCCGGCGACGTGCTGCACCTGGCGCCGCTCGCCGACGCCCGCCACGGCACCAGCCTGCCCGCCGAGCTGCGCAGCGAGCTGCCGGCGCTACGTCGCATCCGGGTGATCTACGGCCCCCACGGCGCGCCGGAATACTTCACCCCGGCGTACATCCGGACCTTCTTCGCCACCGACTGGGAAGTCCACTTCAACTCCAGCCGCACCGGCGTGCGCCTGATCGGCCCGAAACCGGAGTGGGTGCGCGACAGCGGCGGCGAGGCCGGCCTGCACCCGTCGAACATCCACGACAACCCCTACGCCATCGGCGCGGTGGACTTCACCGGCGACATGCCGGTGATCCTCGGCCCGGACGGCCCGAGCCTGGGCGGCTTCGTCTGCCCGGTGACGGTGATCGAGGCCGACCTCTGGCAACTCGGCCAGCTCAAGGCCGGCGACAAGGTGCGCTTCGAACCGGTCGACATCGGTACCGCCCGCGATCTGGCCCGCTCCCAATCCGCGGAAT
>NZ_JARJLT010000070.1 GCF_029335315.1 Pseudomonas citronellolis | reverse complement strand
GCGCCGCGGCCTGCTCCTCCAGCCCCGGCACCCGCCCCTCCCCCAGCGCCCGGCGCATGCCCTGGGCCAGGCGCCCGGCCCAGCCACTGAGCTGGCGCTGGCTGGCCAGGCGCCGTTCCAGTTCCTGGCAGACCACTTCCAGCATCCCGGCGTGGCGCGACAGCAGCGGCAGCGCCAGGTCGTCGCGGGCGTAGCACAGGCGGTTGCCGGGGCAATCGAAGGCCACCCGCTCGCCGAAGAGTTCCCGGTAGCGCGCGTGATAGGCCGGGCGTGGGTGGGCGAACTCGATGCGTGACGGCCACAACGGCAGGCCGCTGGCCTCGCGGATCAGGGTCAGGCTCATGACGAAATAGTGCTCGACGGTGAAGCGCGCCAGGGCCGGCGGCGCCTCGATGAACACTTCGACGCCGGCGTCGGCGGCGCTTTCGACGTAGCTCAGGTTGTCCATGTCCGAGGCCAGCCGGGCGTAGCGGGCCCAGAAACGCAATGCCGCGTCGACGTCGGCGCAGTAGCCGCAGCCGTGGGCCAGCACGTGGCGGTCCTGCGGGGTGAACAGGCCGAACAGGTTCAGGCCGATGGCCGGGTCGTGCAGCTGCGCCTCGGCCAGCAGCTGTTCCAGGGCGACCATGCTGTAGTCGCCCTCGCGGCGCGGCCGCACGCCCTCCAGGTAGCGTTCCAGCACCCGGCCCAGGGCGCCGCGGTGGTAGCGCTGCAGATTGGCCACTTCCAGGGGATTTCTGTCCATTTCCCGCCTGACGCTGTGCGCGCCCCATGGTTTCTCATAGTTCGTACGTCGCCCGCAGGGGCAAACCAACAAGAGAGTGCCATGAACTCCGATCTGCTCGCCAACAACCCGACTCCGGTCGTGGTCGCCATCTTCGTGTTCTTCGTGCTGCTGGAACTGGCCTGCGCGCGCTTCCGCCAACCCAAGGCGCAACGCCGCGACGCCATGCTGGAAATCTTCGGCTCGGGCATCCTGCTGGCGGTCACCTTCCCGCTGATCCTGACCGTCACCAACCTGCTGCTGTCGCGCTACGCGCCGCAGGCCAGGGACTGCCTCGCCGGGCTGCCGTGGTACGCCGCCCTGGGCCTGTTCCTGGTGCTGGACGACATGACCCAGTACTGGTGGCACCGCCTGACCCACCACGTGCCCTTCCTCTACGCCCTGCACCGCGCCCACCATTCGGCGCCGTACATGAGCATCCGCATCGTCTACCGCAACAACAGCTTCTATTACCTGCTGATGCCCGGCATCTGGCTGACCAGCGCCCTGGTCTACATGGGCCTGGCGCAGTTCTACTTCGGCTACCTGATCGTCAAGATGACGGTGATCTTCGCCGCTCACAGCAGCGTGGCCTGGGACGACCGGCTCTATCGCATCCGCGCCCTGCGTCCGCTGATGTGGCTGCTGGAACGGACCATCTCCACCCCCGCCACCCACTCCGCGCACCACGGCCTCAACGCCGAAGACGGCGTCACCCACTACAAGGGCAACTTCGGCAACCTGCTGTTCCTCTGGGACGTGCTCTTCGGCACCGCGAAGATCACCCGCCGTCGCCCGCCGGCCTACGGCATCGAAGACATGCAGCCGGTCAGCTGGCGCCAGGAAGTGTTCTGGCCGCTGGTGCGCGACCCGCAAGCACAAACGCAAACCCAACCCCAATCCGAGCACAGCCCCGAGGCCGCCCGATGAACCTGAACGTCACCCTGATCGCCGGCTCCAGCCAGCACCCCAGCCAGTCGGCCAAGGTCGCCCATTACCTGGCCGGGCGCCTGCGCGCCCTGGACCTGTGCGGCGAGCCCCACGTCGTCGATCTCGGCCGCACGCCGCTGCCACTGTGGCCGGCGCCGATCGAGAACGCCGCCTGGGTCGAGCAGTCCGCCCAGCTGGAGCGCGCCGATGCCCTGGTGGTGCTGACCCCGGAATGGCACGGCATGGCCTGCCCGGCGCTGAAGAACCTGTTCCTCTACGCCGGCTACCGCGAGCTGGCGCACAAGCCGGCGCTGCTGGTGGGGGTGTCCGGCGGCCTGGGCGGCGCCTACCCGCTGTCCGAGCTGCGCGCCTCCAGCTACAAGAACTCGCGCATCTGCTACCTGCCCGAGCAGCTGGTGATCCGCCAGGTCGACCGGGTGATGAACGGCGCCCAGGCGGAAAGCGACGACGACCTGCGCATCCGCCGCCGCGCCGACTGGTCGCTGCGCGTGCTCGCCGAGTACGCACGGGCGATGGCCGGCCTGCGCGAACGCATCGAGCTGGAGCACAGCGACTTCCACAACGGCATGTGAGCCGTTCAGCCGCGCGCCTGCTGGCGGACCCGCTCGATATAGCGGGCCACCGCCGGGGCCTTCTCGAAGCGCCGGTGCAGCAGCGACAGCCAGGAGCTCGCCTGGCTGTCGGCGATGCGCCGGTAGTTCACCCGCGGCAGGCTGATGCGCCGCAGCACCGACTCCGGCACCACCGCCACGCCCTGGCCTAGCGAGACCAGCGCGATCACCGCCACCAGGCTGCCCGGCTGCGGCCCCAGGCGCGGCACGAAGCCGCCCTGGGCGGCCACTTCCAGGGTTCCGGAAATCTGCTCGGGGAGGATGAAGGTCTCGCCCGCCAGGCGCGCCGCCGGCAGCTCCGCCAGCTCGTTGAGGCGCGACGACTCCGGCAGCGCCAGGACGAAGCCCTCGCTGTGCAGGCGGATGGCTTCCAGTTCCGCCGGCAGTTCCATCGGCGAGCGCACGTAGGCCAGGTCCAGGCCGCCGTCGCGCACCAGCGCCGGCAGTTCGGCCATCGGCGCCTCGCGGATGTTCAGTTGCACCGCCGGGTGCGCCGCGGCGAAGTCGCTGACCTGCTCCTGCAGCACCCCGGAATAGGCCGCCGAGGCCACGTAGCCCAGCTCGATGTGCCCGGCCTCGCCGCGCCCGGCGCGCTGCGCGCCCAGCTGCGCGGCGTCGAACTGGCGCACCGCCTGCTCGGCCTCGACCGCCAGCGCCTCGCCGGCGGCGGTCAGGCGTACCTCGCGCTGGCTGCGCTGGAACAGGCGCACGCCGAGCTCCTTTTCCATGTCCTGGATCTGCCGGGTCAGGGTTGGCGGGGCGATGCCCAGTTGCTCGGCGGCGCGGGTGAAATGGCCGTGGCGGGCGACCGCGAGGAAGTAGCGGAAGTGACGGATTTCCATGGGGCCTCGTTAGCTGCGGGCTAATGACGGAAGCCGCCGCGGCTAACAAGCCCGGCGCCCGGCGGCGTTACCGTGACAGGCAACACTACAAGGCCGGCGCCACGGCGCAAAGCCCGGCGCCCGGCCCGCTCCAGGAGCCTTGCCATGCCCAGCCGCCCCTCCGCGCGCTTCACCCTGTTCACCGCTTCGGCGGTGTGCGCGCTGATCATCCTCGACACCAACATAGTCGCCGTCAGCCTGCCGAGCATCGCCCGCGACCTGTCCGGCTCCTTCGCCGACATCGAATGGGTGGTCAGCGCCTACCTGCTGGCCTTCGCCGCCTGCCTGCTGCCGGCCGGCAGCCTGGCCGACCGCTTCGGCCGGCGGCGCATGCTGCTGCTCGGCCTGGTGCTGTTCGGCGCCGCCTCGCTGGCCTGCGGCGCCGCGCCCAGCCTGGCCTTCCTCGACGCCGCGCGGGCGGCCAAGGGCGCCGGCGCGGCGTTGCTGCTGACCGCCGCCCTGGCAGCCATCGGCAACCGCTTCCACGAGCCGCAGGAACGCCTGCGCGCCTGGGCCTTCTGGGGTGCCTGCATGGGCGCGACCATCACCTTCGCCCCGCTGCTCGGCGGGCTGATCGCCGGCAGCCTGGGCTGGCGCTGGATCTTCTACCTCAACCTGCCGCTGGTGGCGCTGCTTGGCGCATTGGCCCTGCGCAGCATCGAGGAATCCCGCGACAGCGCCGCCGCGCGCCTCGACCCGTTGGGCAGCCTGACCTTCGCCGGTGGCCTGGGCTACCTGATCTGGGCGCTGATCGACGCCAACCGCGTCGGCTGGGACAGCGCGCCGACCCTCGCCCGGCTGCTGCTGGCCGGTTTCCTGTTGAGCCTGTTCGTGCTGGTGGAGCGCAGCCAGGCGCGGCCGATGGTCGACCTGCGCCTGCTGCGCAGCGGCCGCTTCGTCGGCGCGCTGCTGGGCATGTTCGCCTACGCCGCCTGCGCGCAGGTGATGATGACCCTGCTGCCGCTGTACCTGCAGAACGGCCTGCAACTCTCGGCGCTGGCCGCCGGCGCCGGCATGCTGCCGTTCGCCCTGGCCATGCTGCTCACCCCGCGCCTGGGCCTGCGCCTGGCCGCGCACCTGAGCCCGGCCCGGCTGTTCGCCCTGGGCCTGGTGCTGGTCGGCGCCGGCAACCTGCTCTGCGCCCTGGCCGCGCGCCACGGCGGCTACCCCGCCTTCGCCCTGGCCAGCCTGGTACTGGGCGCGGGCGCCGGGCTGCTCAACGGCGACACGCAGAAGAACATCATGGCCTGCGTGCCGCGCGAACGCACCGGCATGGCCTCGGGCCTGAGCACCACCACGCGCTTCGGCGCCATCGTCCTGGCCATCGGTATCCTCGGCGGCGTGCTCGCCGCGCGCAGCGCACAGCTGCTACGCGAAGCCCTGGCCAGCGTGGCCCCGGCGCAGCTCGACCAGGCCACCGAGATGGCCACCCGCGTCGCCGCCGGCGACCTCCCGGCGGCCCTCGCCCTGCTCGACCCGGGCCTGCGCGAAAGCCTCGCGCCGCTGGCGCGCCAGGCGTTCATTGGCGGTTTCGAAAGCGTGCTGCTGGTGGCCGGCGTGGCGGCGCTGGCGTTCGCCCTGGTGGTCGGCGCGCTGCTCGCCAGGCCGTTGCCGCAAGCCCTGGCCCAGGCGGCCTAGGCCGGGTCGCCACCGATCAGCAGTTGCGCGGTCTGCAGGCAGCACTTCTCCGCCCTGCGGGCGCTGAAGGCCTTGTGGTCCAGCGCCCACTCCAGCCAGAAGCCGTCGATCAGCGCGGTGATGATCAGCGCGCCGCCCTTGGCGTCGATGGCCAGCGCGCGTTCGGCGGCGATGGCCTTGAACACCGCCTCCAGCTCCTTGCGATAGTCGGCGTAGAGCCGGCGGTTGAGTTCGCGCAGCTGCTCGGAGGACACCGCCGCGCCCCAGAAGCCGAGCCAGGTGGTGAGGATGAATTCGTTGAAGATGCTGCCGCGGAACGACGAGCGGATGATCGCGATGAGGCGCTCCACCGGCGTGCCACCCTTGGCCTCCAGGTAGGGCCGGGTTTCCTCGCGCAACTGGTTGGTCAGCTCCTGGTAGGTGGCGAGCATCAGCTCGTCCTTGCTGGAGAAGTGGTGGCCGATCAGCCCCACCGAAACCTCCGCCTCGTCGCAGATGCGCTCGATGGTGGTGCCCGAGTGGCCGAACCGGGTGATGCAGCGCATGGTGGCTTCGACGAGGGCCTTGCGCCGGGTCTCCGGGTCGACCCTGGTCCTGCGCTTGCGGGGCTTGTCGCCCGGACTGTCCACGCTCATAGATGAATCCGCTTCGCTCACTGGAAT
>NZ_JARJLT010000006.1 GCF_029335315.1 Pseudomonas citronellolis | reverse complement strand
ATCCTTTCACGCATACCACCTGGCGCAGGGTATGCAGTACTTCCACCAGCTCGCGCTGGGCGTCCATCACGGCGTCGATGTCCTTGTAGGCCATCGGGATCTCGTCGATCACGTCCTTGTCCTTGCGGCATTCGACATGGGCGGTGGCGCGTATCTGGTCCTCGACGCTGAACAGTTTCTTGGCCTTGGTGCGGCTCATGGTCCGGCCAGCGCCGTGGCTGCACGAGCAGAAGGCTTCCTCGTTGCCCAGGCCGCGGACGATGAAGCTCCTGGCGCCCATCGATCCCGGGATGATGCCGAGCTGGCCCTTCTGCGCGGACACCGCGCCCTTGCGCGTCACCAGCACCTCTTCGCCAAAGTGGCGTTCCTTCTGCACGTAGTTGTGGTGGCAGTTCACCGCTTCCAGGCTGGCCTCGAACGGTTTGCGGATGACCTGTCGCGCCGCCGCGATCACCGCGCGCATCATCAGCTCGCGGTTCTGCCGGGCGAAGTCCTGGGCCCAGCCCACGGCTTCCACGTAGTCGTCGAAGTGCCGGCTGCCTTCCTCGAAGTAGGCCAGGTCACGGTCCGGCAGGTTGGCGATGTGCTGGCGCATGTCGGCCTGGGCCAGTTCGATGAACAGGTTGCCGATGGCGTTACCCACACCGCGCGATCCGCTGTGCAGCATGAACCAGACGCGGTCGGCCTCGTCGAGGCAGACTTCGATGAAGTGGTTGCCGGTGCCGAGGGTTCCCAGGTGCTTGCGGTTGTTGGTCTTCTCCAGTTTGGGGTGCTTGTCGGTGATCGCCTTGAAGCGTCCGGCCAATGCGCGCCACGCGTCGTCGGCGTGCTCGGGCACGTCTTCCCAGGCGCCCTGGTCGCGGCGGCCGAAGGTCTTGCCGTGGGGCACGGCCTTCTCGATCGCGGTGCGCAGGCCGTGCAGGTTGTCCGGCAGGTCCGCGGCCACCAGCGAGGTGCGCGCGGCGATCATGCCGCAGCCGATATCCACTCCCACGGCGGCCGGGATGATGGCGCCCTTGGTGGGGATCACGCTGCCGATGGTCGAGCCCTTGCCCAGGTGCACGTCCGGCATCACGGCCAGGTGCTTGAAGATGAAGGGCATCTTCGCGGTGTTCATCAGTTGCTGCCTGGCGTCGTCCTCGACCGGCACGCCCTGGGTCCAGAGCTTGATCGGTTTGCCGTTGGCGACTTCCAGCAGTTGGAAGGTCTTGTTGCTCATGCCTTGGTTCTCTTCTGTTGCGTGGCGACCTGGCCGGAAGCGGGTTGCGCCCGGCCGTCGCGAATGCGTTTGTTCAATCGGCAGGCCCGGCTCAGGCCTGCTTCAGCGTTACCAGTCCATTCAATACCTGATCCAGGCCGCCGAATACCGAGATGCGGTCGATCCGTTCGGCCACCCGCTCCAGGGTTTCCAGTTCTTTCAGGCGCAGGGCGGTGGGGTTGTCCTCCATCACCTTGGCCGTGTTCAGCAACGAACGGGTCGCCGAGGTTTCCTCGCGGCGACGGATCACGTTGGCCTGGGCTGCCTTTTCCGCCTCCACCACCTGGGCCAGCAGGGTCTTCATTTCGCCCGGCAGGATGATGTCGCGCACGCCCAGGCCGCTGACCTCGATGCCGGTGCCCGGCAACCGCTCCTTCAGGTAGGCAATGACCGAGTCGTCGATGAGCTGTTTGTTCTCCAGCAGCTCATCCAGCGAGCGGGTGCCCACCGCCGCGCGCAGGCCGAACTGCAGTTCGCGGTAGAGGTGTTCCAGCGGCTTCGACAGGCTGGAAAACGCCATCAGCATGTCGCTGTAACGCCAGTTGGCGGCCAGGTTCAGGCGCAGGCTCACCTTGTCGCGGGTGAGGATTTCCTGGCCGCTGACTTCCAGCGCCTGGACCCGCGTATCGATCAGTTCCACGCTCACCTGGCGGTTGTAGCGCCAGAAGCCATACTGGCCCGCCTGCAGCAACTCGACTACCGCGCCGTCGACCTTCAGCACGCCGACCTGGTAGGCCGGCACCAGGGTCACCAGCAGCGCCTCGACGCCGATCACGCTGCGGCCGCGCAGGTTGCCCTGCATCTGCTGCAACAGTGCCGGAGGCACGCGGTATTCCTGGCTCAGGTCGATGCGCTCCAGGCGCTGCTCGGTCTGACCCTTCCAGTACAGCCGACGGCTGCCCGGCGCGAGGATTTCCACCAGCACACCGTCCTCGAAGCGCAGGCCGGCCTCGTTCTCGGCCAGGTCCATGCGGGTGAAGTGGCGTTCGACCAGCGCGGGTTCGGACTGGCGCAGGTAGCCGGCCAGGCGGTGCTCGAACAACGGCGTGTTCAGGCTGAAGGTTTCCACGCTCAGGCGGTTGTACAGGTCCAGGTGGCGGTAGACGCCCGGCTCCAGAATGGCCAGGAAGTCGCCCTCGGAGTACAGCAGGCCGCGTTCGTTCTTCTTCACGGTAAAGCGCTTCAGCAGTTTCATCTCTCTCTTCCTTCTTCTCTCGTCCTTGGTGCCGGTGTCCGCCAGCCCGTCGGGCGGCGAGGCGGGGGCTCGCGAGAGCCAGGTGCTGCGGACGTCCTGTCCATTACGCCGAATCCTTCGGCCAGCACCTGCCTGGTCGCGGGCCCGGTCCTCGTACCGGGCGGGCCGGCGGTGGCTTCGGGTCCCTGGCGAGTCCGGCCTTCCTGGCCTTCTTGCGCCTGTCCCGTCGCCCACCGGCGGGGTGTCGCTTTCATGAGTAGCTGCCGTGGGAGGGCAGTGTTCGAGCGGGAGTCGAACCCGCGACAGGCCATTTCGTGGATGGCTGCTCTACCAAGCTGAGCTATCGAACGGCGCGGGCAGGATTCGAACCTGCGACGGCTCCAGCGAACTGGAGTGCTCTACCGGGCTGAGCTACCGCGCCATCGACCGCGACTGCTGCAGCGGCATGCACGAAGCCGACACCAGGGGTGGGCTCGGGCACCGGCGGGAGTGGAAGTCCCTGCCCGTGGGCTGCATCGGCGATGCGGTCGAGGGAGATATAGCGAGGGGCGTGCCAGGTTCGCTTCGTGGTTGCGATTTTTTTGTTAAGTAATTGATAAATAACTAATAAATTTATTTTCAGGCAGCTTGAATCGATTCGTATGGTTGGCCGAGTCCGAGATTTATGGATATCTTGGGATCGTTATTTATCTTTATGGATAAAAGATGAAATCCAAGAAAACCGTCGCCATCGGCTTCCTCGGCTCCACCCTGGACCGCGTTGGCAAGGGCGCGGCGCGTTGGCAGAAGTGGCGGCCCACGGTTGGCCTGTGCCAGCAGCAGGACCTGTTGGTCGATCGCCTGGAGCTGATCCACGGGCTGGATGCGCGGGATGTCGGGCTGGCCGAGCGCATCGCCGCCGACGTGCGGCACGTTTCCCCGGAAACCGAGGTGCGCCTGCAGCCCATGGCGCTGCGCAACCCCTGGGACTTCGAGGAGGTCTACGGCGCGCTGCACGATTTCGTCGGCGGCTACGCCTTCGATACCGAGCGCGAGGACTACCTGGTGCACATCACCACCGGGACCCACGTCGCGCAGATCTGCTGGTTCCTCCTGACCGAGGCGCGCTACCTGCCGGCGCGGCTGGTGCAGGCCTCGCCGTCGCGGCGCAAGGACGAGGCGCGACAGCCGGAAGGGACGGTCACGGTCATCGACCTCGACCTGTCGCGCTACGACCGCATCGCCACGCGCTTCCGCCGTGAGCAGGAAGAAAGCCTGGCGTTCCTCAAGTCCGGCATCGCCACGCGCAACGCCGAATTCAACCGCTCCATCGAGCAGATCGAGCGGGTCGCCGGGCGCTCCCGCGCGCCGATGCTGCTGATCGGCCCGACTGGCGCCGGCAAGTCGTTCCTCGCTCGCCGCGTGTACGAACTCAAGCGCGCGCGGCACCAGTTCCAGGGGCGCTTCGTCGAGGTGAACTGCGCGACCCTGCGCGGCGACGGCGCCATGTCCGCGTTGTTCGGCCACATCAAGGGCGCCTTCACCGGCGCGCAGAACGCCCGCGAAGGCCTGCTGCGCGCGGCGGACGGCGGCATGCTGTTCCTCGACGAGATCGGCGAGCTGGGCCTGGACGAACAGGCCATGCTGCTCAAGGCCATCGAGGAGAAGCGCTTCTTCCCGCTGGGCTCGGACCGCGAGGTGGGCAGCGACTTCCAGCTGATCGCCGGCACCCACCGCGACCTGCGTGAGCGGGTGGCCGAGGGGCTGTTCCGCGAGGACCTGTTCGCCCGCATCAACCTCTGGACTTTCGACCTGCCGGGGCTGGCCGGGCGCCGCGAAGACATCGAGCCGAACATCGATTTCGAGCTGGAGCGCCACGCCCGCGAACAGGGCCGGCTGGTGCGCTTCAATCGCGAGGCGCGCACGCGCTACCTGGTCTTCGCCAACTCGGCGCAGGCGCTGTGGAGCGGCAACTTCCGCGAGCTGTCGGCGTCCATCACGCGCATGGCGACCCTGGCCGACAGTGGGCGGATCGACGAGGCGCTGGTGGTGGAGGAGATCGGCCGGCTGCGCCGTTCCTGGGGCGTTGCCCGGACGGAGAGCCCACTGGATCGCTTGCTGGGGGAGGGCGCCGAGGGGCTGGACCTGTTCGATCGCCTGCAACTGGAGGCGGTGATAGACGTCTGCCGGCAGGCGCGCAGCCTGTCGGAGGCGGGCCGGCAGCTGTTCGCCGTGTCGCGCCAGGAAAAGCAGAACCCCAACGACGCCGACCGCCTGCGCAAGTACCTGGCGCGCTTCGGGCTGGATTGGGCGTCGCTGCGGGACTGAGGCGCGGCGCGCCTCAGTAGTGGTACCAGCGCAGCTCCAGCATGACTTCGTTGACCGGCCCGGTCTGGTGGCTGAACTGGCGTTCGGCGGACAGCCGCAGGCCGAGGTCGCGGCCCAGTTCGACCTGCTGGCCGAAGCTCAGGCTGCGGCGCACTTCGCCGTTGTGGAAGAAGTCGCCCTTGCCCTCCAGGGTCAGGTTACCCAGCGGGTTGCGCCAGAGCACGCCACTGTCGAAGCCCAGCGCCGGGGCGATGGTCGCGGCGAAGTCCGGGTTGGTTTCGATGCGCGCGGTGCCCAGGGCGTAGGCCTGCAGGTCGTCGGCGAGTTTCCAGCTGCCGCCGGCGCCGCCGTTGACATGCCCGGCCAGGGTGTCGTGGTCGTCGTCGCTGTGCTTGCCCGGCACCCGTTCCCAGCCGCCGGTGACTTGCCAGGACAGCGGCTGCAGCAGGGCGTTGCGTGGGGTCATCGAACGGATGCTGACCAGGTCCAGGCTCTGCAGCTGCCAGCGGTTGCCTTCGTACTGGCGCACGTGCAGGTCGCCCAGTTCCAGCTGTGCGCCCTGGGGGAAGCCGAAGCTGTTGTCCAACAGGTCGTGGTAGGCCAGGCGCAGGCCGTAGTCGGCGAAGGCCTGGCCGTCGCGGCTGCCGGCGCCGAGTTGCCAGGTCAGTGACTGGTGGCCTTCCTCGGGCTGGCCGGGACGCGGCACCTGGGCCGGCGGCGGCGGGTTCTGGTTGATCGAGCGCAGCAGCTGGTAGCTGCGCGCGGCCTCGCCTTCGTCGCGTTCCTTGCCGGTGGCGCGGTAGCGCAGCAGGCGGAAGGCGGTGTCCTGCACCAGCGCCTGGCGCGGCGCGGGCAGGGCCTTGAATTCGGGGCTGTCGAGCAGCCGGTCGTCGTCGGCCAGGCGCCGGGCCAGCTGCTTCTCGCCGGCGTCCAGCGGCTCGGCGCGGGCCAGCAGCTCCTTCTCCCGCGACGGGCGGTAGTCGACCTTGTCGATCATGTCGGCCTGCTTCACCGCGCGCACCGTGTCGGTGGGGATGGCGTACAGCGGGAAGTGCTCGGTGAGCTTCACCCCGGGGCGGGCGATCTCCAGCAGTTCGAGCAGGCGGAACGAGCAGTTCTCGTCGAAGAAGAAGTACTTGAAGCGGACCTGCTTGAGCTCCCAGACGTGCTCGACCATGCGCCCGGTCTCCTCGGGCGTGAGGTTCAGGCGGTACTCCCAGAGGTCGCGGTTCTCCAGGCGGCTGTATTCGGAAAGCTTCTCGCGATACGGCACCAGGGCGAACAGCCCCGGGTAGCCGCCCATCAGGCCCTTCCAGGCATAGAGGATGCTGTTGTCCATGCCTTCGATGAAGGCGCCGAAGTTCAGCGCGTAGCTGAGCAGGGCGGTGTTGTTGCTGTCGACGTCGGCCTGGTCGATGCGCAGCAGGGTGTGACCGAACATCGACGAGGGGCTGTTCAGGTAGGCGGCGGGGAATACCAGCACCGCGCTGTGCGGATTGATGTCGCCGTACCAGGTGGCGAACTCCTTGCACTCCGGCTGCGGCAGGCCGGTCAGCTGCAGTTGCTGCTTCAGCCAGCGGGTGCGCGCCGGATAGACGCACTGGGCGTGCTTGTCGCCGAGGCCGGGCGAGGCGTAGAGGGCGTCGAGGGTAGCCTTGAGCTCATCCACTGGTGAGCGCGCGCCATCGGCGGCGAGGAAGAACTTCGGGTCGTCCACGTAGCTGCGCCAACCGCCGAGCTTGCCCGGCGTGTAATGCCCGAGGGCCAGCCAGTAGGGCTGCGCGGCCAGGGCCTGGAGTCGGGCTTCGGGGACCTGCGGGGTGGCGTGCAGGGTTGCGCAGGCGCACAGCGCCAGCCATGGCAACAGGCGTTTCGGCATGGGGACCTTGCTGGGCAGGGAAGGGTAGCCCGCCCCGGATGGGGCGGGCCATCAGGCTCAGGCCTGTTCGGCGTACTTGGCCAGGCGGGAGTCCTGCTTGAGGACGGCCTGGGTGTTCGCGTAGACGTCTTCGGCGGTGACGTCGGACTTGCTGAAGATCTGCGCGAAGTGCTCGTGGGTCACTTCGGCGAAGTGGGCGCGGTCTTCGGGCTTCACGCCCAGGACCACGGCGTAGGTGGTCAGCGCTTCGCCGTCACCCTTGGCCATGTCTTCGGACAGCTCGTCCATCATGCTGCTCAGCACGATCATCGGCTTGCCGCCGTAGGTCAGCGCGCCGTTGGTGTGGCAGCCGTTGGTGCCGGTGGTCATGCCGAAGGTGTTGTTGCCCGAGGAGCCGTTGGTGGTGGCCGCCAGCACGTGAGTGGCGGTGCCACGCTGGCCCTTGAAGAGCATCTGGCCCCAGCCGCAGCCGTCGCTGCCCGGAGCGTCGGCGAAGGCGCCGATGGAAACGCTGGCGAGGAGGGTACCGAGTAGAATCCTTTTCATCTTCGTATCTCTCTTTTTTTCGAATGCATGGCTGTAAGTAGCCGCTGACAGCAAACAGCGCCAGGCAGAGCTTTGTAGGAATGCCCCGAAGGTGTCAAGGATCGGCTTGCCCCAACGCCCAGTCGGATGAACTGTGCCCTGTTCGGTGTGACAGGCTATTGATCGGTATCAGCGGCGATTCGCTTGGAACCGTCCACACTTGAAACAGTTCCCTGTTTCACTGGAGGGCCATCATGGCCGCAGTCGACTTCGATCCCCGCCCTGCGCTGGATGCGCTGGCCGCCGAATATTCCCAGCGCGCCGAGGCGATCCGCCGCGATCTCGGCCGCACCCACTCGCCGGACTTCGCCGAGCAGGCCCAGCAGCGGCAGAACGACGACGTGTTGCGCGCGCTGCTGGCCGAAGCCGAGGCCGGCATGCGCCAGGTGGGCCTGGCGCGCCTGCGTCTGGCGGACGGTACCTACGGCGAATGCGCGCGCTGCGGCGAGGCCATCGAGGGCCGGCGTCTGCGCGCCCTGCCGGCGGCCGAACACTGCCTGCGCTGCGCCGATCTGGAGAACTGACGCCGGGGACGCCAAGCGCCTTGCCAGTGGCGCGCGGGCAGCGCGAGAATGCGGACAACTCTCCGCGGCCTCGTGCCGCCCGATGCAAGGATCTCCGATGCCCCAATCCGTTGCCGCTGGCCTGCGCCTGGCGCCTGATGAACTGACCCGTCCCTTCTCGCCCGAGCAGTTTCCCTTCGACAGCACCGACGATCTCGACCCTTTCCTCGGCGTTCTCGGCCAGGAGCGTGCGGTGGAGGCCCTGCAGTTCGGCGTGGCGATGCCGCGGCCGGGCTACAACGTGTTCGTCATGGGTGAGCCGGGCACTGGTCGCTTCTCCTTCGTTCAGCGTTATCTGAAGGCTGAAGGCAAGCGCCTGCCGACTCCGGCGGATTGGGTCTACGTCAACAATTTCGACGAATCCCGCGAGCCGCGTTCCATCGAACTGCCGCCGGGCAGCGCCGCCGACTTCGGCGCGGACCTCGACCTGCTGATCGAGAACCTCCTGTCGACCTTCCCCTCGGTGTTCGAGAACCCCGCCTACCAGCAGAAGAAGAGCGCCATCGACCGCGCCTTCAACCAACGCTACGACAAGGCCCTGGACACCGTCGAGCGCCTGGCGCTGGAGAAGGAAGTCGCCCTCTACCGCGACAGCTCGAACATCGCCTTCACCCCGATGAAGGACGGCAAGGCCCTCGACGAAGCCGAATTCGCCCAGCTGCCGGAAGACGAGCGCGAGCGTTTCCACGGCGACATCGCCGACCTCGAGGAGCAGCTCAACGAGGAGCTGGCGAGCCTGCCGCAATGGAAGCGCGAGTCGAGCAACCAGCTGCGCCAGCTCAACGAAGAGACCATCACCCTGGCCCTGCAGCCGCTGCTGGCGCCGTTGGTGGAGAAGTACAACAACAATTCCGGGGTCTGCGCCTACCTGCAGGCCATGCAGCTGAACCTGCTGAAGACCGTGGTCGACCAACTGGTGGACACCGAGCGCAGCGACGCCCAGCGCAAGCAGATGCTGCAGGAGCAATACGCCCCCAACCAGGTGATCGGCCACCACGCCACCAGCGGTGCGCCGGTGATCTTCGAGTCGCACCCGACCTACGACAACCTGTTCGGGCGCATCGAATACGCCTCCGACCAGGGCGCGCTCTACACCACCTACCGCCAGCTGCGGCCGGGTGCGCTGCATCGCGCCAATGGCGGCTTCCTGGTGCTGGAGGCGGAGAAGCTGCTGGGCGAACCCTTCGTCTGGGACGCGCTCAAGCGCGCCCTGCAGTCGCGCCAGCTGAAGATGGAGTCGCCGCTGGCCGAACTCGGCCGCCTGGCCGCCATGACCCTGACCCCGCAGGTGATCCCGCTGCAGATCAAGGTCATCATCATCGGCTCGCGACAGATCTACTACACCCTGCAGGACCTCGATCCGGACTTCCAGGAGATGTTCCGCGTCCTGGTCGATTTCGACGAGGACATCCCGCTGGGCGAGGACAGCCTCGAACAGTTCGCCCAGCTGCTCAAGACGCGCACCTCGGAAGAGGGCCTGGCGCCGCTGACCGGCAACGCCGTGGCGCGCCTGGCCACCTACAGCGCGCGCCTGGCCGAGCACCAGGGGCGCCTGTCGGCGCGCATCGGCGACCTGTTCCAGCTGGTCAGCGAGGCCGACTTCATCCGCCACCTGGCGAATGAGCCGGTCACCGACCTGGGCCATATCGAGCGCGCCCTCAAGGCCAAGGAAACCCGTACCGGCCGCGTGTCGGCGCGGATCCTCGACGACATGCTGGCCGGCATCGTGCTGATCGACACCGAAGGCGCCGCCGTCGGCAAGTGCAACGGCCTGACCGTGCTCGAGGTGGGCGACTCGGTGTTCGGCGTGCCGGCGCGCATCTCCGCCACCGTCTATCCGGGCGGCAGCGGCATCGTCGACATCGAGCGCGAAGTCAGCCTGGGCCAGTCGATCCACTCCAAGGGCGTGATGATCCTCACCGGCTACCTGGGCAGCCGCTACGCCCAGGAATACCCGCTGGAAATCTCCGCGAGCATCGCCCTGGAACAGTCCTACGGCTACGTCGACGGCGACAGCGCCTCGCTCGGCGAGGTCTGCACGCTGATCTCGGCGCTGTCGCGCACGCCGCTGCGGCAGTGCTTCGCCATCACCGGCTCGATCAACCAGTTCGGCGAAGTGCAGGCGGTCGGTGGGGTCAACGAGAAGATCGAAGGCTTCTTCCGCCTCTGCGAGGCGCGCGGCCTGACCGGCGAGCAGGGGGTCATCATCCCGCGCTCCAACGTCACCACCCTGATGCTCGACGAGCGCGTGCTGCAAGCGGTGCGCAACGGTCAGTTCCATGTCTACGCGGTGCGCCATGTCGACGAGGCGCTGGGCCTGCTGGTCGGCCAGGCGGCCGGCGCGCCGGACGCCAAGGGCCAGTTCCCGGCCGGCAGCGTCAACTACCGGGTGGTCGAGCGGCTGAAGGAAATCCATGCCATGGGCATGGAGGAAGAGGAGAAGGAAAAGCCCGTCAAGGAAGCTCCGCCTGCCGCCAAGGCCGCCAAGCCGGAAGTGGAGAAGGAGCGCGCGCGCAAGAAGAAGGACAGTGACTGAGCCATTGGCCAGTCCTTGACCAGCGGCGTGGCGGCCAGCAGCCACGCCTGACGGGCGGCGTTGCCCCCGTGGTGTCCACAACGATATCCACAGCTATCGTGGATAAAACGGGCTTTCCCGGGGTCAACCCCGGGTGTAGGCTCGAAATCAGGACAACCGCGAGGGTGCCGCCATGCCGCGTAACCTCTGCCTTATCCGCCCCTGTCTGGGGCTGACCACGCGCATCGAGTGCGCGATCAGGCCGCTGGCCGGAGAGAATGGACTCTGGACGTTGCTCTGCGCTGCCGGCATGGCGGGGGCCCAGCCCACCGCCATCAAGGCCCAGGGCCCATTCCACGGGCCTTTCGTGGCCGAAGGCGTACTCGACGCGATCGCCGATTGCCTGGCCCAGCAGGGCTATGTCGCCGCCGACGACCCGCCGATCTGGCAGTTGCACCTGCAGGCCGAACTGCGCCGCCTCAATGGCGAGCGAACGCGCCACTTCGGTGATTACCAGTTCCGCCCGGAGTCCTGAAAGGCAACTGTGTAGTCCTTGATCAGCTGGCTTCAGGCCCCGCCAGGCGTGGGCTCGAACCGTTCATCCCGAACTCCTGCACATATTTATCCACAGATTGGCGGGATAACTTGGCGCGGCCCTTCAGTTATACTCCTCCGCCATTTCTGACTCCCCCGTGAAGGCCATGGAACGCTTCATCGAAAACACCATGTACGCGGCCCGCTGGCTGCTGGCGCCGGTCTATATCGGCCTGTCGCTGGCGCTGCTGGCGCTGACCATCAAGTTCTTCCAGGAAATCCTGCATATCCTCCCGTCGATCTTCTCGATCGCCGAGGCGGACCTGATCCTGGTGCTGCTGTCGCTGATCGACATGGCCCTGGTCGGCGGCCTGCTGGTGATGGTGATGTTCTCCGGCTACGAGAACTTCGTCTCGCAGCTGGACATCGAGGAAGGCAAGGAAAAGCTCAGCTGGCTCGGCAAGATGGACGCCGGCTCGTTGAAGAACAAGGTGGCCGCGTCCATCGTGGCGATCTCCTCGATCCACCTGCTGCGCATCTTCATGGATGCGAAGAACGTCGAGGACAACAAGCTGATGTGGTACGTGATCATCCACCTCACCTTCGTCCTCTCCGCCTTCGCCATGGGCTACCTGGACAAGCTCACCCGTCACGACCACTGATCGCTTTTCCCGCCTCCAGCACGCCGCCCGTCAGCCACAACTGACGGGCGGTGTCGTTTGCGCTGGGCGCGCCGGCCGGGGTGTACGACACTGGCTGCGTGAGTCCCTAGCCTGGAGGTGCGCAATGAACCTGCAAGAGCTGACCAATCGTTCACTCGCCGGGGATATCGACGAGCTGCATCTGGTATCCCTGGAGGGTGGCATCTACGTGCTGGAGGCACGCGTGGGCCAGCGCTTCTTCCCGATCCAGGACGCCAAGGGCCATGTGCTCGGGGTGCGCTCGGTGCAGCACGCCCGCGAGTTGCTGACGGCCCTGCCGCCGATTCCCTTCCAGCTGGTCCACGCCGTGGTCCAGGACGAGATGTGCGGGGCCCAGGGCGGCAGCGCGCTGAACGACGAAGGCGTGCCGATTCCGCTGCATTGAGGCCGAGGTGGGGTGGGGCGGAGGTCTGTGCTAGGCTGGCCGCCCTTTTTCACCCCAGCGGAGCCCCGCCATGAGCGAACTCAACCTTTCCACCGACGAAGCCCGCGTCAGCTACGGCATTGGCCGCCAGCTGGGCGACCAGCTGCGCGAGAACCCGGTTCCGGGCATGACCCTGGACGCGGTGCTGGCCGGCCTGTCCGACGCTTTCGCCAGTGTCGAGAGCCGGGTCCCGGTCGAACAGCTGTCGGCCAGTTTCCAGGTGATCCGCGAGCGCATGCAGGCCGAAGCCCAGGCCAAGGCCGATGCCGCCGCCGCCGAAGGCAAGGCCTACCTGGTCGAAAACGCCAAGCGTGAGGGCGTCACCGTCCTGCCGTCGGGCCTGCAGTACGAAGTGCTGGTCGCCGGCGAAGGCGCCAAGCCGTCCCGCGAGGACACCGTGCGCACCCACTACCACGGCACCCTGGTCGACGGCAGCGTGTTCGACAGCTCCTACCAGCGCGGCCAGCCGGCCGAGTTCCCGGTGGGCGGCGTGATCGCCGGCTGGGTCGAGGCCCTGCAACTGATGAATACCGGCAGCAAATGGCGCCTGCACGTGCCGGCCGAACTGGCCTACGGCGCGCAGTCGGTCGGCAGCATCCCGCCGCACAGCACCCTGGTGTTCGACGTCGAACTGCTCGACATCCTCTGACGAGCAGCTCGCCACGGTGGCCTTCCCTGGCCGCCGTGGCCCGCGCGGGGCTCCACGCGGCCCCGGATGCACGACCGCCTCCCGGGCGGCGGCCGTGCGGATGGCGCGTCCTGCGCCACCGCAAGAAAACCTGTACATCCCGCTCCGGTTCTCGCGCTCCTACACTGGAATGGCGTGGGAGGGCTGCGTAGGAGCGGATCTCATCCGCGATCCGCGCCGATACATCCGGCTATCGCGGACAAGGTCCGCTCCTGCGGAAGCCCCGTCGCTCCCGCGAACAGTCGCGGCGTTCAGCGCAGCGCGCGGGCGTAGCAGAACAGGAACAGGTTGCGCACCAGTTCCTTGAGCACCTGTGGTTCGCTGGTGCCCAGCTCGTGCAGGTCCAGGCCGCCCTGCTCGCGCAGTTCGTCCAGGGCGTCGTCCTGCAGCAGGGCGCAGACCTCGCCGGTATCGCGGTTGAGGATGCGCAGATAGGGATGGGGGCGGTCCAGCCAGGCATCGATCATGTAGGTCATGTCAGCGTCTCCTTGGCAATCGAGATAATGAGAATAATTCTTATTATCGCAATAGCAAGCCCCTATCACCGATTTTTTTCGCCGACCGACCGGCGCCATGCCCTGGATCAACCGCGCGCCATGCAAAACGCCCGCGCGGCGGGGCCGAGCGGGCGTTGTGTCGACGCGGGAATCAGTGCGTGCGGGCGACCGCGAACTCGCTGAGCTCGATCAGCGCGGCGCGGTATTCGTTGTCCGGCAGCACCTTCAGGCAGTCGATGGCGCGGGCCGCGTATTCGCGGGCCAGCTTGGCCGTGTAGTCCAGGGCGCCCGCGGCTTCCACGGCGGCGCGGATGCCTTCCAGGTCCTGGCTGCCGCCCTGCTGGATGGCCTTGCGCACCAGTTGCGCCTGTTCCGGGGTGCCGTCGCGCATGGTGGCGATCAGCGGCAGGGTGGGCTTGCCTTCGGCCAGGTCGTCGCCGACGTTCTTGCCCAGGGTGCTGGCGTCGCCGCGGTAGTCGAGCAGGTCATCCACCAACTGGAAGGCGATGCCCAGGGCGTCGCCGAACTGGCGCAGGGCCTCGGCCTGTTCCGCCGGCGCGTCGATCAGCGCGGCGGCGCTGTGGGTCGAGGCCTCGAAGAGCATCGCGGTCTTGCCGCGAATGACTTCCATGTAGGTCTCTTCGGTGGTGCTGGCGTCGCGCACCTTGGTCAGCTGCAGCACTTCGCCCTCGGCGATCACCCGGGTGGCCTGGGAGATGATGCGCATCACCGGCATGGAGCCGAGCTCGACCATCATTTCGAAGGAGCGGGCATAGAGGAAGTCGCCGACCAGCACGCTGGGGGCGTTGCCCCACTGGGCGTTGGCGGTGGCGCGGCCACGGCGCAGGCCGGAGGCGTCGACCACGTCGTCGTGCAGCAGGGTGGAGGTGTGCAGGAACTCGATGGTGGCGGCCAGCAGGCGCAGATCGTCGCCGGAGTGGCCCAGGGCCTTGCCGCTGAGCAGCACCAGCAGTGGGCGCAGGCGCTTGCCGCCGGCGGAGATGATATAGTCGCCGATCTTTTCCACCAGGGGCACGCGGGAGCTCAGCTGGCGGCGGATGATACCGTCGACGGCGGTGAAGTCGTCCGCCACCACCTGATAGAAAGCCTGGGGTTGCATGTAGAAAGGCGCTCCTCGAAGAATGCGCGGCATGCTAGGTGCCGGGGTGGGGGCTGTCAAGGAAGGCCCCGGGAGGCTTGTGTCGGCAGCGGGCTTTGCGTACAATCGCGGCCCCGAACTTCCCTGGCATACCCTGCCTTACGCAATTGCACGGGCGCTTTTCCGGCCCCATGCAGCCATGCCGACCGATTCCTCTTTCTATAAAGCGTCGGGTGAGCAGGTCTAACGGAGACATCCAGATGTACGCAGTTATTGTTACCGGTGGCAAGCAACACAAAGTCACCGAAGGCGAATTCCTCAAGGTCGAGAAACTCGACGTAGCGACCGGCGAAGTCATCAACTTCGACCGCATCCTGCTGGTTGCCAATGGCGACGACGTCAAGATCGGCCTGCCGGTGGTAGATGGTGCCAAAGTGACCGCTGAAGTGGTTTCCCACGGCCGTCACGACAAAGTGCGCATCATCAAGTTCCGCCGTCGTAAGCACCACATGAAGCGTCAGGGCCACCGCCAGTGGTTCACTGAAATCAAGATCACCGGCATCCAGGCCTAATTCCTTTTTTGGAGGATATGACTCATGGCACACAAAAAAGCTGGCGGTAGTACCCGCAACGGCCGCGACTCAGAAAGCAAACGCCTTGGCGTGAAGCTGTTCGGTAGCCAGGCTGTCAAAGCAGGCAACATCATCGTGCGTCAGCGCGGCACCCAGTTCCACGCTGGCTACGGCGTTGGCATGGGCAAGGATCACACCCTGTTCGCGAAAATCGACGGCGTGATCAAGTTCGAAGTGAAAGGCGCCTTTGGCCGTCGCTATGTAAGCGTCGTCGCTGCCTAAGCGAGCTCTCACTGAAAAAGCCCTGTCTCGCGACGGGGCTTTTTTGTTTCTGGCGTCCCCGGCATGGGGCGGCCCGCGCCTTTGCGCGGACTAGGCTGTATCCTATGCTCCTTTTCTTATTCAACCCGCCACGCTGGCGGGAGGCGTTCCCATGAAATTCGTCGATGAAGTATCCATTCACGTGAAAGCCGGTGACGGCGGCAATGGCCTCATGAGCTTTCGCCGCGAGAAGTTCATCGAAAAAGGCGGTCCCAACGGCGGTGACGGCGGTGACGGCGGCTCGATTTTCCTCGAGGCCAACGAAAGCCTGAACACCCTGGTGGACTACCGCTACACCCGTCGCTTCGATGCCCAGCGCGGGCAGAACGGCGGCAGCAAGGATTGCACCGGCGCCAAGGGCGAGGACCTGATCCTGCCGGTGCCGGTCGGTACCACCATCATCGATGCCGCGACCCAGGAGGTTATCGGTGACCTGACCGAGCCTGGTCAGCGCATGATGGTCGCCCAGGGCGGCTGGCATGGCCTGGGCAATACCCGCTTCAAGTCCAGCACCAACCGTGCGCCGCGCCAGACCACGCCAGGCAAGCCCGGCGAGGCCCGCGACCTCAAGCTGGAGCTGAAAGTGCTGGCCGACGTCGGCCTGCTGGGCCTGCCGAACGCCGGCAAGAGCACCTTCATCCGTGCCGTGTCCGCGGCCAAGCCGAAAGTCGCCGACTACCCGTTCACCACCCTGGTGCCGAACCTGGGCGTGGTCAGCGTCGGGCGCTTCAAGAGCTTCGTGGTCGCCGACATTCCCGGCCTGATCGAGGGCGCCGCCGAAGGCGCCGGCCTGGGTATCCGTTTCCTCAAGCACCTGGCGCGTACCCGCCTGCTGCTGCACATCGTCGACATGGCGCCGCTGGACGAGAGCGATCCGGCCGATGCCGCCGAGACCATTGTCAACGAGCTGGCCAAGTTCAGCCCGGCGCTCACCGAGCGTGACCGCTGGCTGGTGCTGAACAAGATGGACCAGATTCTCGAACCCGAGGAGCAGGAGCGTCGCAAGCAGGCCGTGGTCGAGCGTCTGGGTTGGGAGGGTCCGGTCTACGTGATCTCCGCCCTGGAGCGCGAAGGCACCGAGGCCCTCAGCCAGGACATCATGAAGTACCTCGACGAGCGCACCCTGCGCATCGAGGAGGACCCGGCCTACGGCGAGGTGCTGAACGAGCTCGACCAGCGCATCGAAGACGAGGCCCGTTCCCGTCTGCAGGCTCTGGATGACGCGCGCGCGCTACGCCGTGCCGGCCTGAAGAATGCCGACGACCTCGATGACGACGATGATTTCGACGACGAGGACGATGGCGACGGGCCCGAGATCTTCTACGTACCCTGATCGGCGCCGCGGGCGCCGGTCCGATGCAACAGCTGACTTCGTAAGGTTGATGTATGCGTGAGAAAGTGACCGGCGCGCGGCGCTGGGTGGTGAAGATCGGCAGTGCCCTGCTCACGGCCGATGGCCGTGGCCTGGATCGCGACGCCATGGCGGTGTGGGTCGAGCAGATGGTCGCGCTGCACTGCGCGGGCGTCGAGCTGGTGCTGGTGTCTTCCGGCGCCGTGGCGGCGGGCATGAGTCGGCTGGGCTGGGTCAGTCGGCCGAACGACATGCACGAGTTGCAGGCCGCCGCCGCGGTGGGGCAGATGGGCTTGGTCCAGGCCTGGGAGTCGAGTTTCGGCCAGCATGGCCTGCAGACCGCCCAGGTGCTGTTGACCCATGACGACCTGTCGGATCGCAAGCGCTACCTGAACGGTCGCAACACCCTGCGTACCCTGGTCGATCTCGGCGTGATCCCGGTGATCAACGAGAACGACACCGTGGTCACCGACGAGATCCGCTTCGGCGACAACGACACCCTGGCGGCTCTGGTGGCCAACCTGGTGGAGGCCGACCTGCTGGTGATCCTCACCGATCGCGACGGCATGTTCGACGCCGATCCGCGCAACAACCCCGAAGCGCAGTTGATCTACGAAGCTCGTGCCGACGACGCCCAGCTCGACCTGGTGGCGGGCGGCAGCGCCGGCGCCCTCGGCCGCGGCGGCATGCAGACCAAGCTGCGCGCGGCGCGCCTGGCGGCGCGTTCCGGTGCGCACACGGTGATCGTCGGCGGGCGCATCGAGCGCGTGCTCGATCGCCTGCGCTCCGGTGAGCGCCTGGGTACCCTGTTGACCCCCGAGCAGAGCCGCAAGGCGGCGCGCAAGCAGTGGCTCGCGGGCCACCTGCAGATGCGCGGCACCCTGGTGCTGGACGCCGGCGCGGTGAAAGCCATCGCCGAGGACCACAAGAGCCTGCTGCCGGTGGGTGTGAAGCAGGTCCAGGGCAGCTTCCGGCGGGGCGAAATGGTGGTCTGCGTGGATCAGGAGGGGCGCGAGATCGCCCGTGGCCTGGCCAACTACAGCGCCCTCGAGGCGCAGAAGATCATCGGTCAGCCCACCGACGTCATCGAGAGCCTGCTGGGCTACGTCGATGGTCCGGAGCTGGTGCATCGCGATAACCTTGTCCTGGTCTGAGGATCGACCCATGAAGCTATGGAAAGGCGTGTGCGCCGGCTTACTGATGCTGCCGGCGTTGGCGGGTGCCGAGGAGATCGGCGAGGTCTCCACGGTGTTCAAGTGGGTCGGGCCGAACGACAAGATCGTCGTCGAGGCCTTCGATGACCCTCGGGTGGAGGGCGTGACCTGCTACCTGTCGCGGGCCAAGACCGGCGGCGTCAAGGGTGGGTTGGGGCTGGCCGAGGATCGCGCCGAGGCGTCCATCGCCTGTCGCCAGGTCGGGCCGATCCGCTTCGACGGCGAGCTCAAGGATGGCGAGGAGGTGTTCAAGCAGCGCACCTCGCTGGTGTTCAAGTCCATGCAGGTGGTGCGCTTCTTCGACGAGAAGCGCAACGCGCTGATCTATCTGGTCTACAGCGATCGCGTGATCGAAGGCAGTCCGCAGAATGCGGTGACGGCCATTCCGATCATGCCCTGGCCGGCGAAGTAATCCGATCCTTCCGTAGGGCGTATAACCGTTCGCGGTTATACGCCGTTACCCATGTGTTCCATGAGTGGCTAGGCGGCGGATAACGCTTCGCGTTATTCGCCCTGCGCTTGCGGGCTTTTTCGTAGGCAATAAAAAACCGGCCCTGGGGCCGGTTTTTCAAGAACGGAACGCTTACGCGGTGGCCAGGGCCTTCACGTGGGCGTTCAGGCGGCTCTTGTGACGAGCGGCCTTGTTCTTGTGGATGATGCCTTTGTCGGCCATGCGGTCGATGACCGGTACGGCGGCAACCAGAGCGGCCTGGGCCTTCGGCAGGTCCTTGGCGTCGACTGCTTTGACTACGTTCTTGATGTAGGTACGAACCATGGAACGCAGGCTGGCGTTGTGGCTGCGACGCTTCTCAGCCTGTTTGGCGCGTTTTTTGGCGGAAGGTGTGTTGGCCACCGTCGAGCTCCTCGAGAAAAACTTGGGTTATTGCGAATAAATTAAGGCCGCGAATGATGCCGTCGAGTCAGTGCCTTGTCAAGGGTATGAGCGGCTGCCGACGAGCGGCGTGGCCGATGAATCACGGCGCGGGTGGGTGATTTATTCGACCGGCGGCCATACACTCGACGCCCTTTACTGGCGCGGGGCACCTCCGGCGCCGTGCGGGCAGGGCCGCCCCTGCACTGACAAGTCCCGGACGCAATGAACCTACTCAAATCGCTGGCCGCGGTCAGCTCCATGACCATGATCTCGCGGGTGCTCGGCTTCGTCCGGGACACCATTGTAGCGCGCATGTTCGGCGCGGGGATGGCCACCGACGCGTTCTTCGTCGCCTTCAAGCTGCCCAACCTGCTGCGCCGGATCTTCGCCGAGGGCGCGTTTTCCCAGGCGTTCGTGCCAATCCTTGCGGAATACAAGACCCAGCAGGGCGAGGAGGCGACCCGCACCTTCATCGCCTATGTCTCCGGCCTGCTGACCCTGGTGCTGGCGCTGGTCACCGCGCTGGGCATCCTCGCCGCGCCCTGGGTGATCTGGGTCACCGCGCCGGGGTTCGTCGATTCCCAGGAGAAGTTCGAGCTGACCACCGCGCTGCTGCGCGTGACCTTCCCCTACATCCTGCTGATTTCCCTGGCGTCGCTGGCCGGCGCCATCCTCAATACCTGGAACCGTTTCTCGGTGCCGGCCTTCGTGCCGACGCTGCTGAACGTCAGCATGATCATCTTCTCGCTGTTCCTCACGCCGTACTTCCACCCGCCGGTGATGGCCCTGGGCTGGGCGGTGCTGGCCGGCGGCCTGGCGCAACTGCTCTACCAGCTGCCGCACCTGCGCCGGATCGGCATGCTCGTGCTGCCGCGCCTGAACCTGCGCGACAGCGGCGTATGGCGCGTGCTCAAGCAGATGGGGCCGGCGATCCTCGGAGTGTCGGTGAGCCAGATATCGCTGATCATCAACACCATCTTCGCCTCCTTCCTGGCGGCCGGCTCGGTGTCCTGGATGTACTACGCCGACCGCCTGATGGAGCTGCCTTCCGGCGTGCTGGGCGTGGCCCTGGGCACCATCCTGCTGCCGTCGCTGGCCAAGACCTACGCCAGCGACGACCGCCACGAGTATTCGCGCCTGATGGACTGGGGCCTGCGCCTGTGCTTCCTGCTGGTGCTGCCATGTTCCCTGGCGCTGGCGCTGATTTCCGAGCCGCTGACGGTGTCGCTGTTCCAGTACGGCAAGTTCAGCGCCAACGACGCACTGATGACCCAGCGCGCGCTGATCGCCTACGCCGTGGGGCTGCTCGGCATCATCCTGGTGAAGGTGCTGGCGCCGGGCTTCTACGCCCGGCAGAACATCCGCACGCCGGTGAAGATCGCGCTGTTCACCCTGGCTTCCACGCAGTTGATGAACCTGGTGTTCATCGGCCCGCTGAAGCACGCCGGCCTGGCCCTGGCGATCAGCCTGGCGGCCTGCCTGAACGCCGGCCTGCTGTATTGGCAGTTGCGCAAGCACGGCCTGTTCGAGCCGCAGCCGGGCTGGCCGGTGTTCCTCGGCAAGCTGGTGCTGGCGGTGCTGGTGATGGCCGGCGTGCTGCTGGGCATCATGTATTTCATGCCGGCCTGGGATATCGGCGGCATGGCCTGGCGCCTGGCGCGCCTGGGCGTGCTGGTGGTGGCCGGGGTGGTGGCCTATTTCGGTATGCTGGCGTTGCTCGGCTTCCGTCTGCGCGACTTCTCGCGGCGGGCGGTGAGCTAGCCCGGCACGGCCCCTTGGGTGTATCCGTGACGCGCGGCGGCTTTGTGCCTGTCGCGCGGCGGCGGGTGCAGGTATAATCGACCACTTTCTGAGCAATACGCGCGCTATGCAGCTGCTTCGAGGCCTCCACAACCTGCGGCCCCTGTCCGGGGGCTGCCTCGCCACCATCGGCAATTTCGACGGCGTCCATCTCGGCCACCAGGCGATCCTGGCGCGTCTGCGCGAGCGCTCGCTGGAGCTGGGCGTGCCCAGCTGTGTGGTGATCTTCGAGCCGCAGCCGCGCGAGTACTTCGCCCCGGACGCCGCGCCGGTGCGCCTGACCCGCCTGCGCGAGAAGCTCGAGCTGCTGCGCGGGCAGGGCGTCGACTTCGTCCTCTGCCTGACCTTCAACCGCCGCCTGCGCGAGTTGTCGGCCGCCGAATTCGTGCGCCAGGTACTGGTGGACGGGCTGGCGGTGCGCCACCTGGAAGTGGGCGACGATTTCCGCTTCGGCTGCGATCGCTCCGGCGACTTCGCCTTCCTGGTCAAGGCCAGCGCCGAGCAGGGTTTCACCGTCGAGGCCGCCACCACGGTGGAAGTCGACGGCATGCGGGTGAGCAGCTCGCGCATCCGCAAGGTGCTCGCCGACGGCGACCTGCACCTGGCCGAGCGCCTGCTGGGGCGCCCGTTCCGCCTCAGCGGGCGGGTGCTGCACGGGCAGAAGCTCGGCCGCACCCTCGGTTCGCCCACCGCGAACATCCAGCTGAAGCGACGCAAGGCGCCGCTCAATGGCGTCTACCTGGTCAGCACCGTGGTGGCTGGCCAGCGCTGCAATGGGGTGGCCAACATCGGCACGCGACCGTCGGTCAACGGCGACGGCCGGCCCCACCTGGAAGTGCATCTGCTGGACTTCGCGGGCGACCTCTACGGCCTGCACCTGGATGTGACCTTCCACCAGAAGCTGCGTGATGAGCAGCGCTTCGCCTCCCTGGAGGCACTGAAGGCGGCGATTCTCGCCGACATCGCCGCCGCCCGAGCCTACTGGCTGGGCCAACCGCTTGATTGAACAGATCCTGAACAGGCCCTGAGATGACCGATTACAAAGCCACGCTGAACCTTCCCGAAACCGACTTCCCGATGAAAGCCGGCCTGCCCCAGCGCGAGCCGGAAACCCTGAAGTTCTGGAATGACATCGGCCTGTACCAGAAGCTGCGGAAGGCCGGCGAAGGCCGCCCGAAATTCATCCTGCACGATGGCCCGCCCTACGCCAACGGCAGCATCCACATCGGTCACGCGGTCAACAAGATCCTCAAGGACCTGATCGTCCGCTCGCGCACCCTGGCCGGCTACGACGCCCCCTACGTGCCGGGCTGGGACTGCCATGGCCTGCCCATCGAGCACAAGGTCGAGACCACCCACGGCAAGAACCTGCCGGCGGACAAGACCCGCGAGCTGTGCCGCGCCTACGCCGCCGAGCAGATCGAGGGGCAGAAGGCTGACTTCATCCGCCTGGGCGTGCTCGGCGAGTGGGACAACCCCTACAAGACCATGAACTTCAGCAACGAGGCCGGCGAAATCCGCGCCCTCGCCGAGATGGTCAAGCAGGGCTTCGTGTTCAAGGGCCTGAAGCCGGTGAACTGGTGCTTCGACTGTGGTTCGGCGCTGGCCGAGGCCGAGGTCGAGTACGCCGACAAGAAGTCCGACGCCATCGACGTCGCCTTCCCGGTCGAGGACGCCGACAAGCTGGCCGCCGCCTTCGGCCTGGCCAGCCTGCCGAAGCCGGCCGCCATCGTCATCTGGACCACCACGCCCTGGACCATCCCGGCCAACCAGGCGCTGAACGTCCACCCCGAATTCACCTACGCCCTGGTCGACACCGGCGCGCGCCTGCTGGTGCTGGCCGAGGAACTGGTCGAGGAGTGCCTGGCGCGCTACGGCCTGGAAGGCCAGGTCATCGCCACCGCCAAGGGCGAGGCGCTGGACCTGATCCGCTTCCGTCATCCGTTCTACGAGCGTTTCTCGCCGGTCTACCTGGCCGAGTACGTCGAGCTGGGCGCCGGTACCGGCGTCGTGCACTCCGCGCCGGCCTATGGCGAGGATGACTTCCGTACCTGCAAGCAGTACGGCATGAGCAACGACGACATCCTCAGCCCGGTGCAGAGCAATGGCGTGTATGTGGCCGACCTGCCGTTCTTCGGCGGCCAGTTCATCTGGAAGGCCAACCCGAACATCGTCGCCAAGCTGGACGAAGTGGGCGCGCTGCTCAAGCACGCCTCCATCAGCCACAGCTACATGCACTGCTGGCGCCACAAGACCCCGCTGATCTACCGCGCCACCGCGCAGTGGTTCGTCGGCATGGACAAGCAGCCGGTGAGCGGCGCCACCCTGCGCGAGCGTTCGCTGGAAGCCATCTCGCAGACCGAGTTCGTGCCCACCTGGGGCCAGGCGCGCCTGCACGGTATGATCGCCGGCCGTCCCGACTGGTGCATCTCGCGCCAGCGCAACTGGGGCGTACCCATCCCGTTCTTCCTGCACAAGGCCACCGGCGAGCTGCACCCGCGCACCGTCGAGCTGATGGAAGCCGTGGCCCAGCGCGTCGAGAAGGAAGGCATCGAGGCCTGGTTCAAGCTCGACGCCGCCGAGCTGCTCGGTGACGAGGCCGCGCAGTACGACAAGATCAGCGACACCCTGGACGTCTGGTTCGACTCCGGCACCACCCACTGGCACGTGCTGCGCGGCTCCCACGCCGAGCTCGGGCACGCCAGCGGCCCGGCCGCCGACCTCTACCTGGAAGGCTCCGATCAGCACCGCGGCTGGTTCCACTCCTCGCTGCTGACCGGCTGCGCCATCGACGGCCACGCGCCGTACCGCCAGCTGCTGACCCACGGCTTCACCGTGGACGAGTCCGGCCGCAAGATGTCCAAGTCGCTCGGCAACACCGTGGTGCCGCAGACCGTGATCGACAGCATGGGCGCCGATATCCTGCGCCTGTGGGTCGCCTCGACCGACTACTCCGGCGAGATCGCCGTATCGCAGAACATCCTGCAGCGCAGCGCCGACGCCTACCGGCGCATCCGCAACACCACGCGCTTCCTGCTGTCGAACCTGTCCGGCTTCGACCCGGCCAAGGACCTGCTGCCCAACGACCAGCTGCTGGCCCTGGACCGCTGGGCCATCGACCGCGCCCTGCTGCTGCAGCGCGAGCTGGAAGAGGCCTACCGCGACTACCGTTTCTGGAACGTCTACTCCAAGGTGCACAACTTCTGCGTGCAGGAGCTGGGCGGCTTCTACCTGGACATCATCAAGGACCGCCAGTACACCACCCAGGCCGACAGCGTCGCCCGCCGCTCGTGCCAGACCGCGCTGTTCCACATCGCCGAGGCGCTGGTGCGCTGGATCGCGCCGATCCTGGCGTTCACCGCCGAGGAAGTGTGGAAGTACCTGCCCGGCGAGCGCGCCGAATCGGTGATGCTCAGCACCTGGTACGAAGGCCTCTCCGAGCTGCCGGCCGACGCCGAGCTGGGCCGTGCCTACTGGGACCAGGTGATGGCCGCCAAGGCCGCGGTGAACAAGGAACTGGAGAACCAGCGCGCGGCCAAGGCCGTGGGCGGCAACCTGCAGGCCGAGGTCACCCTGTTCGCCGATGACGCCCTCGCCGCCGACCTGGCCAAGCTGGGCAACGAACTGCGCTTCGTGCTGATCACCTCCACCGCTACCGTCGCGCCGTTGGCCCAGGCTCCGGCCGACGCCGTGGACAGCGAAGTCCCTGGCCTGAAGCTGAAGGTGGTCAAGTCCGCCCACGCCAAGTGCGGCCGTTGCTGGCACCACCGCGCCGATGTCGGCCGCCATGCCGCGCACCCGGAGCTGTGCGACCGTTGCGTCGAGAACATCGAAGGCGCCGGCGAGGTTCGCCACTATGCCTGATCGTTTCGGCCGTCTCGGCTGGCTGTGGATAACCGTGCTGGTGCTGGTCCTCGACCAGGTCAGCAAGGCCTACTTCGAAGGTGCGCTGAGCCTCTACCAGCAGGTCGTGGTGATCCCCGACCTGTTCAGCTGGACCCTGGCCTACAACACCGGCGCGGCCTTCAGCTTCCTGGCCGACAGCTCGGGCTGGCAGCGCTGGCTGTTCGCCCTGATCGCCGTGGTGGTCAGCGCCGTGCTGTTGGTCTGGCTCAAGCGCCTGAAGCCCAGCGACACCTGGCTGGCCATCGCCCTGGCGCTGGTCCTCGGTGGCGCGCTGGGCAACCTGTACGACCGCATCGTGCTCGGCCACGTGATCGACTTCATCTTCGTGCACTGGCAGAACCGCTGGTACTTCCCGGCGTTCAACCTGGCCGACAGCGCCATCACCGTCGGTGCCATCATGCTGGCGCTGGACATGTTCAAGACGAAAAAATCCGGAGAAACCGCCCATGGCTGATGTTCGCATCGGAGCGGATACCGAAGTCACCCTGCACTTCGCCCTCAAACTCGCCGACGGCAACGTCGTCGACAGTACCTTCGACAAGCAGCCGGCCACCTTCAAGGTCGGCGACGGCAACCTGCTGCCCGGCTTCGAGCAGGCGCTCTACGGCCTCAAGGCCGGCGACAAGCGCACCCTGAGCATCGAGCCGGAGCAGGGCTTCGGCCAGCCGAACCCGGCCAACGTGCAGGTCATGCCGCGCGACCAGTTCCAGGACATGGAGCTGGCCGAGGGCCTGCTGGTGATCTTCAACGACGCCGCCAAGACCGAACTGCCGGGCGTGGTGAAGGCCTTCGACGAGCAGCACGTGACCATCGACTTCAACCACCCGCTGGCTGGCAAGAGCCTGGCCTTCGACGTTGAAATCATCGACGTAAAAGCGCTTTGACGGCGTAGGATGGGTGGAGCGAAGCGATACCCATCACCGCCCGCAAGCCAGGCCTGCGCCCCGAGACCACCGACCATGCAAATCAAACTCGCCAACCCCCGCGGCTTCTGCGCCGGCGTCGACCGCGCGATCGAGATCGTCAACCGCGCCCTCGACGTGTTCGGCCCGCCGATCTACGTGCGCCACGAAGTGGTACACAACAAGTTCGTGGTGGAGAACCTGCGCAACCGTGGCGCGGTGTTCGTCGAGGAACTCGACCAGGTGCCGGACGACACCATCGTCATCTTCAGCGCCCATGGCGTTTCCCAGGCGGTGCGCAAGGAAGCCGAGAAGCGTGGCCTGAAGGTCTTCGACGCGACCTGCCCGCTGGTCACCAAGGTGCACATGGAAGTGGTGCGCTACAGCCGCGACGGCCACGAATGCATCCTCATCGGCCACGAAGGCCACCCCGAGGTGGAAGGCACCATGGGCCAGTACGACTCGGCCAATGGCGGCGATATCTACCTGGTGGAAGACGAGAGCGACGTGGCCGCGCTGGAAGTGCGCAACGCCGAGGCGCTGCACTTCGTGACCCAGACCACCCTGTCGATGGACGACACCTCGCGGGTCATCGACGCCCTGCGCGCCAAGTTCCCGCACATCCAGGGCCCGCGCAAGAACGACATCTGCTACGCCACCCAGAACCGCCAGGACGCGGTCAAGGAACTGGCCGACCAGTGCGACCTGGTGCTGGTGGTGGGCAGCCCGAACAGCTCCAACTCCAACCGCTTGCGCGAGCTCGCGGAGCGCATGGGCACCCCCGGTTACCTGATCGACGGCGCCGAGGACCTCAAGCAGGAATGGCTAGAGGGCGTGAACAGCATCGGCATCACCGCCGGCGCCTCTGCCCCGGAAGTGCTGGTGCGCGGGGTGATCGAGCAACTGCGCAAATGGGGCGCCGAGCCCGAGGTGGAGCTGGATGGGCGGGAGGAGAACATCACCTTCTCGATGCCCAAGGAGCTGCGGGTGAAGGCGCTTTAGCCCTATCTCCAGCCAATAAAAAACCCGCGAAAGCGGGTTTTTTATTGGCTGCAGGTCAGATTCCGCTGCACGAGCCCCACATGTTGCCCAGGGGGGCGTCGCCACCGCGGACGTTGGCGGAGGTGATCGTCAGTGTCCCTTTGCCTTTCAGGTGGCCGCTGTTGGTTGGGGTAGCGGTCAGCGTGTAGCTCGTTGCATCGGAAGCACTAACAGCGATGTTCGTTTCCTTGCCCGATCCGTCCACCGGGCTGGCTGAGTAGTTGCCCAGGTCAGCGCCGGCGTAGGTATTGTTCTGCGCGCGGAAGCGCTCCATCTGATTGGCCGCCCCCACCAGTACGCTCTTGGCGTCTTCGCAGGCGGCGCGTCGCACGTAGCCTTGGTAGGCGGGAAGTGCGATGGCGGCCAGAATGCCGACGACGACGACCGTGATCATCAATTCGACCAGTGTGAAGCCCTGTTGTCGTGCCATGTTTGGTGACGTCCTTCAGTTAAGGTTCTGGCTATCCATCCAGTAGAGTTTCCCCAGCGGCGGCGTTTTCGACTCGACCGGCGGAATCGACGGATCGGGCAGTACCCAGCAGCTGTTGCCGGTGCAGAACAACTGGGGGTCGCCGGATATACCGCCGCTATTGCTCATCTGCGCCCGGTCGCTGGCCGTCGGGTTGGCGCTGGCATCGACCAGGGCGGGGGTCGCGTCGTATAGCTTGACCGCGTATGAACGGTTCTTCCCGATCACTGCGCTGCAGGTCGTCGTACTGGTGCTCGGTTCATAGGTGTTGAAGAACACGGCGCCGTTGGCCGTGAGGGCTCGGGAAAGGACTTTCTCGCCCGAGTTGTTCAGCGTGATGAACCAGCCCCCCTGCGTCTGCTGGAAGGCCGTGCCGGCGGTGGCTTTCTGGGCGTCGCTGCCGGCCTGGATCAGGTTCTGCGTGGCGTCGTACAGGTTGCCCTCCGTCAGGGTGGTTTCTCCCGTGGTCTTGAACAGGACATCCGTGCGCAATGAGTAGAAGCGATCCTGGATGTATTCGTTCAGCGGGTGGCCCTGGTAGCCGCTGCCGATATTCACCGAGAGCGAGCGATTGCCGTTCACGTTCTGCAGGGCGACATCCGGTTCATGGTAGAAGCGGCGTGCCGATTCCGGCGCCGTTCCGCCGACGCTGGCAAACACGCCGCCGGAGCCCCCGGCCGAAACCAGCGAACTGCCACTGCTGCCGTTGTTGATGTAGAAGCGCCAGACCTGGCCGCCCATGTCGCCAACGAAGAACTGGTCGGCAAGGCGATCGGGGTCGGTCACCAGCGCGCCGCTTTGCTGCTGGATATCGATGACGCGCACCGGGCTGGGAATGCTGTACTTCATTTTCGCCAGCGTCAGGTCGTAGATCGCCGGCCCGGTGGTCGGGTTGGCGTTGCTCACCGACCAGATCTTCGCCCCGGTCTTGGCGTCGACGATGTAGATGGCATTGCCGATGCTGTCTTCCACGTAGGTGCTGGTGGACGTGTTCTGGTTGTCCTGGGCCTTGTTGTAGCCGCCGCCGAAGATCAGCACGTCGCGTATGGTGGTGCCGACCTTGATCTTGGTCTTGACCGGTGTCGACCAGGTTTGCGCGAGCTTCTCGAAGCCGGGCGTGGTGCCACCGATGATTTGCCAGAGCATCTTGGGCGCACTGCGATCGGTGATATCCAGGGCGTAGATGTTGTTGCCGCCGCGGCCCATGGTCGCGTAGGCGTAGACGAACTCCCCGGAGTTCAGGCCGGTGGTGGCGCCGGTGGTCGGGTCGCCGTAGATCACGCCGTTGTTGTTGGCGTCGTTGGCCCAGACGGTAACCGAGTTGTCCATACCATACAGGCGGGGTTTGACCGAGGTGGACTTGGCGTTGTTACGCAGTGGTTTGATATTTGGCAGCAAGGCCTCTGGCATGAAGCCGAACTGCTCCACGCCGGTCCGGGTGCTGAAAGCATGCAGAAAGCCTTCGTTGGTACCCATGATCGCGCTGATATCGGCCGAGGTGCATGTGCCGCTGGTGTAGGTGTTGCAGCCGTAGGTGACCAGGCGCGGAGAGGAGTGGATGGGGTCGCCCATCGCCTGACGCACTGTGTCATTACCGCTGGGGTCGGTATCCGTGCCGCGGATGTACTTGAGCAGGGCGGCGCGCTCCACGGTGGTCATGCTGGCATCGCCAAGTTTGGCTCCGGTTACATTGGCATTGCTCGAAGCCAGGGCTTCCAGCGCCGTGGCGACGCCTCCCGGAGAATCGCTCAGGAAGGTGTAGAGGCTGCGGGTGTCTGGCGCCGGCAGCTTGAACGCGGCCCCACCCTTCGCTACGTCGGCGCCGTCCTGGTTGGTACTCCAGATGCTGCGGGCGCTGCTCTTGAAGAAGCCGGTGTTCTTGTCGATGGCGGCGGCGTTGTCGGCGTCGACGATGGTCGCGACGCTGCCCTGGGTGTCCAGGCGATAACGCTTCAGGTTGCCGACCCAGCGATCGGTTTCCGCCGGGCGGAACAGGGCGAAATACAGCTCGTCGCGGTTGTCGGCGCGGTTGAAGGTGTTCACCGGGGCGCTGGTGTTGACGAAGGTGGTGTTGGTCGCCAGCGCCGTCTGGATGATGTCATCGAAGGCATCGGTCAGGTCGGCAGCATCTTTGGCCGCGTAGTACTTGCCGGTACCCAGGCTGGCCAGGTCGGTCAGGAACGTGGTTGCCTGGGCGTTGTCGCTGGTGTTGAAGCCGATCGTATAGGTCTTGACCGTATTCAGGCCGTCGTAGTCGGCCTGGTCCGAGGTGGCGAGCCATTTCACCACACTGCGGCCGCATTTCTCCGACGTGTATTTGGAGTCGCCGCTGCACGAGCCGCTGCCGATGAGCGAGTCGATCCCGCTTTGCGCTGCGTTCTGCTGAGAGGTGGAGCCGGTGTTGGCCTCGCCGTCGGTCAGGAGCACCAGATAGTTCGCCTGGCAGGAGCTGGTGATGGGGCTGGTTGCGCTGCCGGTGTGTTTGCCCGGCTTCTGGTTGTAGTAACCCGCCGCATCGTTCAGCGCAGGCACCAGCGGCGTGTTGCCGCCTGCCGAGAGGGCCTGGACGATGCCGTTGGTGTAGTCGCGGATGGTGTAGCTGTTCTCGCCCAGGCCGCCGGATGCCAGCTTGACACGCAGAACGGCGCTGCTGCCGGCACCGTAGTCGCGGGTCCGAAGGCTGAGACTGCCGCTGGTGGGTTTCATCAGCAGGGTCAGCGAGTTGCCGTCGGCCCAGCCCGTGCGGGCGAACTGGTTCTGCAGCATGGTCTTGAGCGCCGTCGCCGCGCAACTGACGGGCGTGCCCGCCGTGGTAGGGGTGAAGGTGCAGGTCGCGCTGCCGACGCCGGGGAACCTGTTGCTCAGGTTGTTTCTACCTGTGGTCAACTCGGCGGGGTTGTCGGTGTCCTCCAGCGAGATGGTGGCCGTGCCGGCGCTGGTATTGTCCGGGGTGACGATGATCTGGGCTTCCTTGACGGTAGCCCCCTTCTTGACCGGGACCTTCTGGTAGCGGTTTGCCAGGTAACCATTGCTGAATGACATGGTGGTCGATGTCAGGTTGGGCGTTCGTCCGGAGGAGGATGTACTCTGCTGATAGCCGTCATCCTTCGCATCCACCAGGGAAATGTTCAGGATGGGGTCCAGGCAGCCACCGTCGCCCCCTTCGTATTTCACGTTCAGTACCGGCTGCAGGCCTTTGGCCGAATCGACGCTGAAGGCCGTGCGGTTGCCGCTGCCCGAGGTGGGGGTGATGAAGAACGCCATGGAGTTGTTGCCGCACCAGTCGCTGGCGCTATTGATCACGCTCTGCACCAGGGCCGTGACGGTCGGGCCTTCGACGTAGACCTGGGGGTTGGTGGTGCGCCATTCCACGGGCGTCCAGGTCGTAGTGTTGGCGACCTTGCTGCGGCCGGTGAAGTTGGATGCGCTGGTGGTGAAAATCGGGGCGTCGCCGATGTTCTGCGCCGAGACCGTGAAGGTCACCGGGCGGTCGTCGGACGCTGCCGGAACGAAGTCGATTCGCGCGGAAGTGATGGTCGCACCTTTGGGAATGGCGACGTTCTGGAAGCGCAGGCCAGTGGTGCGGTTGAGACTGTTGCCGCCGGACCAGACCACTTCCAGGCGCGGGGAGTTTTCCGGGGAGGTGGTGGTGCCATCGCCCAGGTACCAGTTGTAGTTGTTCGATCCGGCGCCGCGAATGCGCATTGAAATATCGCCAATTGGGTTGGCGGCGGGGGCGACGCTTCTAAGGTTCTTGATCTGAGTGGTGAGGTCGATCGAAAGCTCTTCGCCGGTCAGGGTTGGAGTGACCGAAGTGATGTTCAGGTTGGTATTGGAGTAGTCCTTGTCACTGCCGATGCTGGTGTCGTTATTGAACGCCGCGGCGGTCTTGGAGTTTTCCAATTTTACAGCGAACGGTCTGACGGTTCCGGTGGTAGCCCGAGTGATCACCAGTTTCGCCGAAGTGATGGTGGCGTCATATGGGATGTTCAGGTTGCGGAATATCAGGGCTCCATCGTTACCACCGGTGCCAGTGGTGGAGTTGATGGTCGCCTTGAGGCCGCTAGGGCAGACGGTGCCCCCGGTGGAAATCTTCGATGAGCAGAAGTAGTCAGTGGAGCCGCTCTTGACGACGTAGTAGGAGGAATATTCTGCCGAGTAGGTGGACGCCGTGCCGAGGGAGCGGGTCAGCGACAGTGCGTTGTTTCCGGTGTAGCCCATCACCAGCGTGGGATCGCTGATGTTCGTGGTTCCGTCGCTCGTATAGCTGGCGTCGTCACCACTGTCGACGATCACCGGGGACGACAGCTTGACGTTGATCGACTCGTTGATCGGGCGAATCGGCGACAGCAGGCGGCTGCCTCCGGTCGTACTGTTGAGCGCCATCACCCCAACATTGATGTTACCGGCACTGCTGATGATGGTGTCGAAGGCGCTCTTCAGCTGGGTCATCCGGGTTGGCGAGTTGTCGTTCATCGACCCTGAGTCGTCGAGGATGAACAACACGTTGGGCAGGATGCCGGCATCGATGCTGGAGCCGCCGAAGAAAATCTCCGTATCGTCGGCGTAGGACAGGCCCCCGTGCATGAACAAGGCGGTGGTGAGCGCTGAAACGAGTGCGCAGCGTAGGGCGCTAGGCGTTTTCATGTTGTTTATCCTTGCGCTTAGTAGCGAACCAGGTGGCCTTGCGTGTGTTTGGCGCGGGCGGGGTTGTCAGTGTCCTTGCAACTGCTGTCGGCGCAGGACTTGCCGGTGCTCTGGATGTCGAAACAGGCGTACTGGAAGCTGTTGCTGCCTTCCGCGGCGTTCAACGAATAGGACGCCACCACGCCATAGCAGCCGGTGGGCTGGGCGGCGCTGGCCGTGTAGGGCACCGTATCCTTCAGCTTCACTTCGCCTGTACTGAGAGGGGCGATCTGCGGGTTGGTCTGGTACTTGGCAATCCAGCCCTGGATGCCGCTTTCTGCAGCCTGGAAGGCAACGTTCTGCTGCTGGCTGTTGGCGGCCATGCGCTCTTGCAGGGAGGACTGCGTAGCTGCGGTGATGGCGACCACCGTCAGCAGCAACAGCAGTACCAGACAGATCAGCAAGGCCACGCCGTTTTGCGTGGTGCGAATGTTCATCAGAGGCGGTTCCTGAGGTCATAGGTGCCGGTGAACGAGCGAGTGATCTCGTTGCGGGCATCGCTGATGCTGAGCGTGACGCGTACAGCTTGCGCGGCGTTGAGTTGTGTCTGACTGATCGAGGCGCTGTCGACCCAGCTCACCAGGCCCGCGTTGGGCACTCCGAACGCTACGGAGGTGATGCTCGCATTGCTGAGAATGGGACTGGCGTTGCCGCCATTCAGGGCTTTGCAGATGCGCGAAACGCCGCTGCTGGTGCAGGTGCTGTACGCAACGGTGGTCAGGTAGAGCGTCGCGTCGTCGCAGTTCTTGTTGCCGGAAAAAGTGGTGCCGGTGTTGGCTGTCGTGGCATAGCGGAAAGTGACGCTCTTGCTTGCGGTGGACAGAGCAGCCGCAGGAAATGTCAAGTTGGCGACGGTCAGGCTGTTGGCTGACGAACTGCAGCCCTGGTACCCGGCGCGGCGCGCATCGGCGCCGATGACTTCCAGGGCCACTCGCCCGCTTTCCTGGATGCGCGCGAGGGCGGTATTGGTCTTGTCCGTGGCGTTGGTATTGCTGAACAGTTGCAGTACGCCAAGCATGAGAATGGAGCTGATGAGGATTGCCACCATCAGCTCGATGAGCGAAAGACCCTGCTGTTTTCTCACAGATCGATCCTCATGCTGAACGACGGTGTGACGGTCTTGGCGGAGGAATCCTTCAGCGCCGAACCGACTTCCGTCCAACTGATGGTCAGGGTGTATTTATTGTTGCTCGCCCTGGTTACGGTCGCGGTTGCATCAGGAAGTGCTGTGGCAAGCGCTGCGCGCCACTGGAACATATCCATCTGGGCCTGCTGGTGCGGGTTGCAGCCCGCCGTGTCGCAGCTGGGGTTGCTGGACGCGCTGGCATCGCTGGCCAGGGTGTAGTCGTCTGTCGTAATCGCCTGGCTGCGGTTCAGGCGCATGCGCTCGACGAGGTCGTAGACCATCAGGCTGGCTTGGCTGCGGCGATAGGCGCCCTGGTTGGATTGAAGGCTGGTGGTCATCAGGGTGGCCATGCCCAACAGGCCCACCGCGAGGATGACCAGGGCTATCAGCACTTCGATCAGGGTGAAGCCTTTTTCGTTGCGCTTGTTGTTCATTAGCAGCCGCTCCCACTGCATGCCTGGCCGATGGCATTGATGGAGATCTGCCGGCTGGCGGGGCGCGCATCGCTGATGGTGATGGTCGCGGCGGTGGTGGTGCCGTCGGCGGCATAGGTGATCGAGCTGGCGGAACTGGTGACGGTGATATCGCCGCTGACGGGCGCAATGACGCGAATGATGGCAGTGCCCCGGCTGATGATCGCGCCATTGCTCCAGTCGGTGCCGTTGGCGCAGGCGTTTCGGTCGCTATTGGCGGCACAGGCGCTGATACTGGTCTTCTGCATCACCGCTTCACTACGCGCCAGTTGAAGGGCGCCCAGCAGGGTATTGGTGGTGTTGCTCAACCGGTTGTCGAGCAGCATGGAGCGAAAGCTGGGGAAGCCGATGGAGGCCATGATGGCGATGATCGCCACCACCACCATCAGCTCTACCAGCGTGAACCCCGCCATTTCCTTGGGGCGCGACATGGCGCATTCCTCGTAGTCTTCGTATCGGAAATGCTGCCTTTATACGTATGAAATGTCCCTTTTTGTTGGATGGCCGATACAAATAGCGCGACATCCGGTCGTGTATGTCACTCATCTGTGACACTGATCGCAGAGCGGTTGTGAGCGGTTGTGAGCGGGTCAGGGTGGGCAGAGGGTGGCGCTCGGGGCGCTCTCGGTGCGGATGCGGCCGCTGCGGTTGATCAGGATGCGGTGGCCGGTGGCGTGGTTCGAGCAGATCGCCAGGTGACCGGCATGGAAGGCGCCGTTGGGTTGCACGCTGTGCCCGTCGGGGCGGTAGTGGATGTAGTCGCGCGAGGTGCGGTCGGCCTGGATCCGTACGCGGGGCAGGGCGGCGTGCTCGCGCAGGAGGGTTTCTCCGGGCTGGCGCTGGCCGTCGTTGTTGTCGTCATGGATCAGTGTCCAGCCCTTGGCCCAGTCGCCGTCGCGGGCGATGAGGCTGGTCGGCCGGCCGCCGAGGGCGGCGGTTTCGCGGGTGTGATTGAGGGCAGCGCGCAGGCTGTGCAGCGCGCTGCTGGCGTATTGCGCGGCGATCAGGTTGGCGAAGGCCGGGATGGCGAGGTTCAGGCCGATCAGCAGGACGGTGAGCGCGACGAGCGCTTCGGGCAGGGTGAAGCCACGGCTGCGGGTCATGATCTCTTCCTTGAGTGGTGCTCCGTTCGGAAGTATTGGTCGGTGTTCGCGGCGGCGGAGCCTGGGCGGTTGAACGTTCCTTCCGTCCGACCTGTAGGGCGCTTCCAGCTGGTCGGGTTGGTATAGTGGCGCGCCGGGCCTGGGCCCGGGTTTCTGTCTGCTTCGAGGTGTCGCGCAATGTCGGATGTGCTGGTTGTCGGGGGTGGGGTCGTTGGCCTGCTGAGTGCCTGGTCGCTGGGCCGCGAGGGGTTGCGAGTGACCCTGGTCGAGCGTGGCGAGACCGGGCGTGAGGCCTCCTGGGCCGGCGGCGGCATCGTTTCCCCGCTCTATCCCTGGCGCTACAGCCGCGCGGTGGCGAATCTCGCGCACTGGTCGCAGGACTTCTATCCGGTGCTGGGCGAGCGACTTTTGACCGACACCGGTGTCGACCCCGAGGTGCATGTCACCGGCCTCTACTGGCTGGACCTGGACGACCAGGCCGAGGCCCTGGCCTGGGCCGGCGCCAACGGGCGTCCGCTGCGGCCCGTGGATATCTCGGCGGTACGCGACGCGGTGCCGGCGCTGGGGCCGGGCTTCGAGCGCGCGGTGTACATGCCCGGGGTGGCCAACGTGCGCAATCCGCGCCTGGCGCGTGCCCTGCGCGAAGCCCTGGTGCGCCTGCCGAACGTCGAGCTGCGCGAAAACTGTGAAGTGACGGGTTTCATCCGTGAGCAGGGCGTCATTCGTGGCGTGCGTTGCGCGGCGGGCGAGCTGCGGGCGGACGCTACGGTTCTGGCCGCCGGCGCCTGGAGCGGCGAACTGCTCGGGCTACTGGGCCTGACGCTGCCGGTGGCGCCGGTGAAGGGCCAGATGATTCTCTACAAGTGCGCAGCGGACTTCCTTTCCAGCATGGTGCTGGCCAAGGGGCGCTACGCCATCCCCCGGCGCGATGGGCACATCCTGGTGGGTAGCACCCTGGAGCACGCCGGGTTCGACAAGACCCCCAGCGATGACGCGCTGGCCAGCCTGCGCGCTTCGGCGGAAGAGCTGTTGCCGGGGCTCGCCGGGCTGGCGCCGGTGCGCCACTGGGCGGGGCTGCGGCCGGGGTCGCCCGAGGGCATCCCGTTCATCGGTCCGGTGCCGGGCCAGGCGGGGCTGTGGTTGAACACCGGGCACTACCGCAACGGCCTGGTGCTGGCGCCGGCGTCCTGTCGCCTGCTGGCGGACCTGATGCTCGCGCGCGAGCTGATCATCGACCCGCTGCCCTATGCGCCTGAAGGGCGCCTGGTGGCGACGCCGCTCAGCTGATCCTGGCGCCGGTAACCGGTCGGCGTACCTCCGCGAACGGTTGTACGCCCTACATCATGGGCGGGTTT